>CAUYZA010000037.1:0-14756 GCA_963577225.1 Dehalococcoidia bacterium
GCCCCGCACTGTGATCTCGTGTGACTCTGGGTCGGGCCGTGCCGTCGCCATGGTCGCTACGCTAGCCGAGCAGGGAGTTCGCATCGAGGTGGGGAAGCGAGCTTCCCGGGGGCGATCCGCGCGACAGGCTGGAGCAGGCAATGACCAGCGCACTGACAATCGACGGGCACGTCGCGACCCTCAGCCTTGAGGGCCCGCTCGACGCTGATCGCGTCGCGGAGCTCGGTGGCTTCAGCGATCAGATCGCGGGGGACGCGTCAGTGCGCGCCTGCGTGCTGCGCGCGGCGAGCGAGATCTGGGCGGGCTGGAGCGAAGACGCCCTCGCCGGTGCTGAGCAGCAGGGCCTGGTAGGCGACCCGTTCGGGGCGTTCGCGTCGCTGCCGCAGGCGACTGTCGCGGTGTTGGCGGGCCAGGTACAGGACGCCGGGCTGGAACTGGCGCTGTGCGCTGATATCCGTGTCGCTGGCCCCGAGACGATGCTGGGGCTGCCGAGCGCCGCCGCCTCGCTGCCGATTGCGGGAGGGCTGCAACGCCTGTCGCGAGCAGTGGGGCGGGCCCGCGCGCTGGAGTTGGTTTTGACGGGCGCGCCGATCGATGCGCCGATGGCGCGCGCCTGGGGTCTGCTGAGCAGCGTTGTCGACGATGCCGCGGGCGAGGGGGAGTCTCTGGCTGGTCGGATCGCGGAGCGGGGGCCGATCGCGGTGCGCTTCGCCAAAGAGGCCGTGCGGCGCGGGATCGAGATGCCGCTGGAGCAGGCGCTGCGTTTCGAAACCGACCTGACGGTGCTGCTCCAGACAACCGCGGACCGCGCGGAAGGCGTGGCCGCGTTCGCCGAGAAGCGGGCACCCACGTTTCGGGGCGAGTGAGAGGCGGTTCCGTGGGAGGCCACAATCAGCGAAGATTCCTGGACGCCCTGCGCTTGAGCGAGCACGTGGCGTGTAACGACGAACGAAAGAGGCGATCGCAATGCACGTGATCCTCGACGAACAAGAGGCCTGGTCGTTCATCAGCTTGGTGACGGCCCTCGTCATCGACCAAGCGGAGATGAGCGAAGAGGGCGTTGAGGCGATCCGCGAGTGGCGGACGAAGCTGTCGGAAGGGTCGCCCGAAATGGGCGTCTTCGCCGAAGGCCTGAATGAGGCGTTGGGCGAGAAGATCGACGACGAGCTGAAAAAGCAGATCCGGCGTCGCGACTACTACCGCACGTAATTCCCACCCCGGCCCGCCTCTCTTGGGCGGCGCGCGAAGGAGCCGAGCATGGTCAAGGTTGAACTCGAACTGGAAGAGTCGTGGGAGCTGTTGTCCTACGTCGTCAACACGATGCTGGACGATATCAAGGTCGATAAGTCGGACCGGGCCAAGGTCCGGCGCTGGAAGTCTGGCGAAATGAAGACTGGCAGCGAAGAGATGCGGGCGTTGCACGAGAAGCTGAACGAGGACCTTGTACGCCTCTGGGGCGTGCGCCGACGCAGCGATATTCAGCGCGCCGATTGGCGCTGACCGGGCGGAAGCTCGGCCTTCCCAAGGGGACGGCGAGATCATGCCGGAGCCGCTGATCCTGTACGACAAGCCGGAGCCGGGCATCGCCTGGATCAGTCTCAACCGGCCCGAGGCGCTCAACGCGATCAACCTCGAGATGCGCGACGCGCTCTGGACCTACCTCGAAGCCGTCTCGCTCGATCCCGACGTACGGGTGCTTTGCATCCGCGGGCTGGGCGAACGCGCCTTCTCGGCTGGCGCTGATATCGGCGAATTTGGCACCGCGTCGTCCTACATCGAAGCGCGGCGGGCCCGGCACGACCGCGATCTCTGGGCGCTACTGGAGGATTTACCGGTCGTCACGATCGCGGCCTTGCACGGCTTCTGCCTTGGCGCTGGGATTGAGCTGCCGTTGTATTGCGATCTTCGAATCGCGGCGGCCGACACGGAGTTGGCGCTGCCGGAGGTGACGCTGGGCTACATCCCGTCGGCGGGCGGCACGCAGATGATGCCGCGCATCGTGCCGCCGGGGGTGGCGGCGGGCTTGGTGCTGAGCGGCGACCGCATCGACGCGACGCAGGCGCTGGAGTGGGGTCTGGTCAGTCGCGTGGTGCCCTCAGCCGAGCTTGAGGCGACGGTGACCGCCCTGGCGCGCTCGATCGCGACGGGTGAGCGATCGGGGCTGGCAGCGGCGAAGCAGGCGCTGCGTCGCGGGCTCGATCTGCCGCTCGAGGCGGCGATCCACCGCGATGCGACGACGGCCCTGGTCCAACGGCGCGTGGTCGGCGGCCGAGGCGGCGGGTGGTTGAACAGTCGGGGCTAGACAGAGCGACAGAGAGCCTTTAGACCAGATATTCGGCCCATTCGCGGTCTGCAGAACCGGGACTCGCCGCGCGCGATGGCACGCTGTGGCGTGAGCCGGGAAGGGACATTGAATGAACACCGCAGAATTTCTCGACATCTCCGCCGCAGTGGTGCCCGATCGGCCTGCGTTGATTACGGAGGGCGCGGCCAAGACGTACCTGGAGGTCCAGGCGGAGGTCATGCGGATGGCCAACGCTCTGCAAGGTCTGGACGTCGCCAAGGGCGACCACGTCGGGGTGATGGCGGTGAACTCCTCCGGGTACATCACGATCTACTACGCCTGCGCCAAGCTCGGTGCGACCTTCGTTCCGCTCAACTACCGGGCCAAGGACGAAGAGCTGACCTACATGCTCAACACGGCTGAGGTGAAGGTGCTCTTCATCTCCGACCGCTACCAGGAGCTCGTGGAGCGGATCCGCCCGCAGCTCGAATCCATCGAGCATTTGATCGCGCTGGAGACGGCCGCCGAGGGGCAGCAGGACTACGACGCCCTGCTGGCCACGGGCAGCGACGAGTTCGTCTACACCGAGGTGGACGACGACGACGCCTCGATCATCATCTACACCTCCGGCACGACGGCGATGCCGAAAGGCGTCGTCATTTCGTACGGCGACCTGACCGTCTACGTGACGAACACGATGTCGCCGGCCGACCCGGAGGCGGCGGCGAACACCACGCTGCTGAGCGTGCCGCTGTTTCACATTGCCGGGGCGACGGCCATGATCTCATCGATCTGGGGCGGGCGCACGCTGGTCGTGCTGCCGCAGTTCTCACCGGAGGCCTGGATGGGCGCTGTGGACACGCACGGCGTGACTCACAGCATGGTGGTGCCCACGATGCTGAAACGGATCATGGACGATCCGGAGTTCGGCAAGTTCAGCGGCGAGTCGCTGCAGCTGATCGCGTACGGCGCGGCGCCGATGCCCTACGAAGTCGTGCGCCAGGCGATCGAGAAGTTCGACTGCGACCTGATGAACGCGTACGGCCAGACAGAGTCCACCTCGTCGATCACCTTTCTCGGCCCGGACGACCATCGTTTGGAGGGGACACCGGAAGAGGTTGCGGTCAAGGAACGCCGGCTGCGCTCGGTCGGCCGGGTGATGGACGACGTCGACGTCAGCATTCAGTCGCCGGAGGGCGACGTTCTGGGTGAAGGCGACGAGGGCGAGATCTGCGTGATGAGCGCCCGCACGATGAAGGGCTACTACAAGCAAGAAGACGCGACGAACGAGGCGATCCGTGGCGGTTGGTTGCACACCGGCGACGTGGGCTTCATCGATGACGCGGGCTACCTGTTTATCACGGGCCGCACCAAGGACCTGATCATCCGCGGGGGCGAAAACATCGCGCCGGGCGAGATCGAGCAGGTGCTGGAGGATCACCCGGACATTTCAGAGGCCGCGGTAATTGGCGTGGAAGACACCGAGTGGGGTGAGGTGGTGAAGGCGGTGATCGTGCCGCTTCACGATTCCGCGGTCACGCTGGATGCGGTGCGCGACTACTGCAAGGGACGGCTGGCTTCGTACAAGGCGCCGGAGTTCCTGACCGTCGTGGGCGAATTGCCGCGCAATCACATGGGCAAGCTGCTCAAGAACGACCTGCGCAAGCTCCACGGTAAGCCCGACAACTCCTAAGGTTGGGGCGCGAAAGATCGCCTGAGCCGGCCCGGCGCCGGTTGCCGTAGAGCGCACGACGGAAACAGACCGTATGGCGGGGCCGATCGACATCAGGGCAGGTGCGGTACCGGGCATTGCCAAGTGTGCCCCGCGTGCGCGGCGCGATCTCGATCCGAATGAGCCCCAAGCCCTGGCCCTGACGAAACGTTCGCCGGACATGGCGAGATCCGAGCCCAAGCCCTCCAGAAAGAAGGGTCTGCGTTCAAGTAAGAGCCTGGGCGGTTTGGCGATTCCGATGTGGCTGCCACTGGGTGGGCTCGCGCTGGTCACGGCTGTGGAGACGGGTCGCATCGACGGACCGCACCGCGAGCTGTTCTACAACATCGAGAATTTCTGGGTGCTCTACGGCTTGCTGCCGATCATGGCGGTGATTCTGACGTACGGAATCATGCGTCGGTCGCGGATCTGGTTCCTGGGCAAGCACAGCCTGAGCCTGAACCCGCGCGAGCTGCGCGCGACGCTGCAGGGCATCAGCGACCCCAGGACACGCTTGCAGCGGCTGCGGCGAGGCGGGATCGGCACCGAGCGGGTCCTGCAGGACCCGTACTCGGGCATCATGCATCTCTGCATCATGAGCAGCATGATCGTGCTCTTCTTGGTCACGGCGGTGCTGGCGATCGACGACTACCTGCCGGACGACAAGGTGCAGATCCTGGTCGGCGACCGCTACCTCGGCTACTCGCTGGTGGCCGATATTTTTGGACTGATCGGGATCGTGGGGATCGGGATGGCGGTGGCGCACCGCTGGGTGCGGCCGCGCACGCGCTGGCTGCCGACTTGGGAGGACTACCTGATCGTGGGTGGGCTGGGCGTGCTGCTGCTGAGCGGCTTCCTGGTTGAGGGCTTGCGGATCCAGACGTCGGAGATCGACGTCAACCCGAACTGGTCGCACTGGTCGCCGGTGGGGTTCGTGGTGGCGGAGATGTTCAGCAAGACAGACACGGCGACGTTGCTCGATCTGCACCAGGCGTTGTGGTGGTTCCACATGGTGACGGCGCTGTCCTGGATCAGCCTGCTGGGGCTGACCAAGCTCAACCATTTGATCTATGCGCCGGTCAACGCATTCCTGCGCAGCACCGATGCGCCGGGCAAGATCCCGATGATTCAGAACATCGAGGAGCAGGAGCACTTCGGCGTCAGCCAGATCGAGCACTTCACGGCCAAGCAGCTCTTCGAACTCGATGTTTGCGTGCGCTGCGGGCGCTGTACCGACGAATGTCCAGCCGACATTGCCGGCCAGCCGCTCTCGCCGATGCACATCATCCAGGACCTCAAGCGCCACGCGACCGATGTCGGCGAGCGCAAGGTCGCCAACCTGGCGCGCGGTCTCCCGATCGACGACGGCCTTGAGTCGGCGCCTGCGCTGGTGGGAGACGTGATCCGAGACGAGTCGCTCTGGGCCTGCCGGACATGTGGCGCCTGCCAGACAGCTTGCCCGGTCTTCATTGAGCACGTGCCGACCATCGTCGATATGCGTCGCAGCCTGGTGATGGAAGAAGCACGCATGCCGGAGACGGTGCAGAGCACGCTGGAGACGCTGGAGCGACAGGGGCACCCCTGGCGTGGCACGCCGTACACGCGCGAGTCGTGGATGGAGGACCTGGATGTGCCCGCCTTCGATGGCGAGCAGGAGTACCTCTACTTCGTGGGCTGCACGGGGGCGATGGTGGATCGCGCCATGGAGATCTCGAAGTCGGTGGTCAAGCTGCTGCAGGAGGCGGGGGTCTCGTTCGGTGTGCTCGGCGCGATGGAGTCCTGCAATGGCGACCCGGCCCGTCGCCTGGGCAACGAGTACCTCTACCAAATCCTGGCTGAGCAGTTGATTTCGACCTTCGGCGAGGCGGGGGTGAAGAAGATCATCACCCACTGCCCGCACTGCTTGAACACGTTCCTCAACGAATATCCCGAGATGGGGGGCAGCTACGAAGTGCTGCACCACACGCAGTTGCTGGAAAAGCTGATCGACGAGGGCAAGCTGCGCCCGAAGTCGAATGGGGAACGGCAAACGATCACCTTCCACGACTCCTGTTACCTCGGCCGCCACAACGGGATCTACGACGCGCCACGCCGCATCCTGGAGTCGATCCCCACGATCGACCTGGTGGAGATGCCGCGCAACCGCGAGAAAGGGCTCTGCTGCGGTGCGGGCGGCGGCAACATGTGGATGGAGGAAGAGGGCAAGCAGCGCGTCAACGAGGTGCGCGTGCAGGAGGCGATCGAGACGGGAGCCGACGCCGCTTGCTCGGCCTGCCCGTTCTGCATCCAGATGTTCGATGCCGGGGTGGGCACGGTGCAGATGGATCTGGAGGAAGACAAGCGACTGAAGGCCTTCGATGTCGTGGAGCTGCTTGAAGTAGCGGTCGCGCCGCAAGCACCGGCCGCGCCTGCGGCCGAAGAAAGCAGCAGCGACTAGCGACCGGCGTCGGTTCATGCCACGGTCCGTGTTGGAGCTCCGTGTTGGGGAATGTGTGGGAGTTGTCGCGCTGCAACGTGCAGCGGGTTGTTGCCCGTTGCTTCGACGTGGGGGCGGGGCGAGAATGACCGCGCTTTAACGGGCAAATCCGTCTCATCTCCTGCGATGGGCGTTTGCTGGGAGCGAGGCACGAGATCGGGCCGCCGCGGCACTTGGCCGCGAGCGAGCGCCCCGAAGGAGGATGGCCGTGGACGCGATCGTTTGCGTGAAGCAGATTCCGGACCCGGAGGCGCCGGCAGCGGCCTTCCAGGTCGACGAGGCGGCGATGAAAGTCGTCGATGCGCCTGGCATTCAGCCGGTGATCAACCCGTTCGACGCCCAAGCCGTCGAGGCCGCGTTGCAACTGCGCGACGCCGATAATGGGGAAGGCACGATCCGTCTGCTCTCGCTCGGTCCGGACTCGGCGCGCGACGCGATCAAGCACGGCTTGGCGATGGGCGCCGACGAGGGCTACCACCTCAACGACGCCGCCTTCGAAGACGGCGATGCCTGGACGATCGCACTGGCGCTCTCCAAGGCTATCGAAAAGCTGGGCGTGCCCGACGTGTTGCTGTTCGGCCGCCAGGCGGCGGATTGGGATCAGGGCACCGTCGGCAGCATCGTGGCGGAGCTGCTGGACCTGCCCTCGGCGACGGTTCTGCGCTCGGTTGAGCTGGGCGACGGGGTGATCAACGTCTCACGCGTCGTCTCGGACGGCTTCGAGCTCATGACACTGCCAAAGCCCTGCGTACTGACGATCAGCAATGAGTTTGGCGACCCGCGCTACCCGCAGCTCAAGCAGATCATGCAGGCCGCGAAGAAGCAGGTCATGGTCTGGGCGCCTGACGACCTGGGACTCGACGCTGGGGAGGTTGGCTCCGCCGGACGCCGGGTGCAGATGGAAGCGTTGTTCCAGCCCGACAGCGATGTCGAGACCGAGTTCATCGAGGGCGAAACGCCCGAAGAGAAGGCGGCGCTGCTGGTGCAGCGGCTGCGCGAAGAGAAGATTATTTAGTTCCTGTTCGGAAGGCGAGCTGATCAAGGGCTCCGCTCGGAGCCCTTGGCTGTGGAGAACTGACATGACAAGTGTGCTGGTACTGGGCGAAGTGGACGCGGGCGCGCTGACGGCGACGAGCGCCGAGCTGTTGGGGGCGGCCGGCCGCCTCAGCGATGATCTGGGCGGTGGCGTCGCCTGCGCCTTGATCGGTGGGACCGTGGCCGGTGCGGCCGGTGCGGCCAGTGCGGCCGATGCCGCAATCGCCGCGGGCGCCGACACAGTCTATGTGGCGGACGACGCCGGCTTGGCGACCTACCAGATCGAGACGTATCTGCCTGTGTTGCATGGGATCGTGGAGCAAGACGGGCCGAAGGTTGTGTTGCTCGCGCAGTCGAGTATCGGTCGCGACTTGGCGCCGCGCTTGGCAACGCGTTTGGGCAGCGCCGCCGTGATGGACGCGCTGAGTCTTGAGATGGCGGGAGACCGCGTGAAGGCAACCCGCTCGTCGTACGGAGGCAATGCCCGACAGGTGGTGACCGTGCAGACTGACCCGCAGGTGATCACCGTGCGGGCAAAGTCTCAGGATCCGCTGGCGGAGGATGCCGGTCGCAGCGGCAACGTGGAGACCGTGGCGGTTGAGCTGGCCGCGGCCAAGGCGACTGTGACGGGCAAGGAGCAGGCCTCAAGCGAAGGAGTGCGGCTGGAGGACGCGGAGATCGTGATCTCGGGTGGCCGCGGACTGGGCGCGCCGGAGGCCTTTTCCGATCTCGAACGGCTGGCGGGCATCGTCGGCGGGGCCGTCGGTGCGAGCCGCGCAGCTTGCGACCTGGGTTGGTACCCACCCAGTCAGCAGGTGGGGCTGACGGGGACCGTGGTCTCGCCCACGCTCTACCTCGCGATCGCGATCAGCGGCGCCAGCCAGCACATGGCCGGCTGCGGTGGCAGCAAGAACATCGTGGCGATCAACAAGGACCCGGAAGCGAACATCTTCCGCTTCTCGCGCTTCGGCATCGTCGATGACTACAAGAAGGTGCTGCCTGCGATCGAGGCGGAGCTGACCAAGGCGTTCAGCTAGTCGGCGCAGGGCTCGGGTGGGGCGCCGCTGCCGGCCTGCCGGTCGGCGGCCGCAGGGACGAGCGCCCGAAAATCTAGATGCCTTTGGCCTTGCGCCAGGCGCGGATCTCAGAGGCGTGCTCGAGATCGTGCTCAATAAAGCCGTCGATGAACTCGTCGGCGGAGAGCTGTTTGTCGACCAGGGCATAGCGCTTGTCGGCGCGCTCGGCGTCGGTCATGGCGGCCAGCCGACCGATCAAAAGCAGACGCGCGCCGCGCAGTTCTTGGGTCATCGTCTCGGTGGACTCGCCGGCCAACGACGCGACCGCGGCGCTGTTCATCTCGTCTCCGCTCGGCACGGAGACGGTCTCGCCGCGCTCGAGGGCGGCCAGCGTCTCTTCGGCCCAGCGATCCCAGCCCATGATGTGGCTGAGGGTCTGGCGGATGCTCCAGTCGCCGACGACGCCAGCTTCGTCGAGCAGGTCGTCCTGCAGGCCGCCGAAACTGTGGATCAGTTTCTCGCGTGCATCTTCGAGATCAGCGGTATTGCTCAGAGCTTCGACGGTCATGCGGCCCCCGCTGTGAGAACTTCGGCCAGTGTGACACGCCCGCCACAGGGGGGACGTGTGCATCTATTATCGCGCCCTGCCGGCGGCGGGAGAGTTCCGCGTCGACAAATGCACACGGCAAGTGTCAACGGGCCCACCGCCCCGTCCCGCGAAACCTAGCAACGCCCTCGCCGTCGCCGCTGTGTCGTGTGGCACAGTCGATCTGGCGTGACGGGGTGTTCTGTCACCCATGAGTGGGTTGTTGACCTTGCTGTTTGCCCGTTTTAGCATTTCGCGAGGCTCAGAACGCGCGCTCGGTCTTGCTCGTGGAACGCTCGCTGTGGGCCCTCAGGTGCTCAGCCCTCGCTCGCTCCCACGCTTCAGGGGCGTTCCGCGCGGGGTTTTCGAGCGCGTGCAACGGATCTGGAGTCGTGATGCGATCGATCGGGCTGACTGGCGGGATTGCGTCTGGGAAGTCAACGGTTTCGAAGATCTTGGCGGAGCGCGGCGCTGTCCTGATCGACGCCGACCTGCTCGGCCACCAGACCTATGAGCCCGGCACCGAGACCTTCGCGCAGGTTGTGGCGGAGTTTGGCAACGAGATCGTGGCCGAAGACGGCACGATCAACCGCCAGGTATTGGGCGGTCTGGTCTTTGGCCATCCGGACGGGATGGGACGGCTGACTGGCATCGTCTGGCCCGGTATCCGCGCCTTGGCGGCGGCGGAGCTTGCCCGACTGGACCAGGCGGGGACCGCCGTGGTTGTGCTGGAGGCGGCGGTGATGATCGAGGCCGGCTGGCAAGACATGGTCGACGAGGTCTGGGTGGTGACGGCGCCGCCGGAAGCCGCGCGGGAACGGCTGATGGAACGTAACGGGCTGAGCGCGGAGGATGCGGACAACCGGATAAACTCCCAGATATCGAATAGCGAGCGCATCGAACACGCCGACCTTGTGATCAGTACCGATTGCTCCCTGGAAGAGGTGGCTGGCCGCGTTCACGAAGCGTGGGACGGGCTACAGCATCGAATCGGCGCCGGCGCCTAACCGGCTCGCGTAGAGGACCAACCATGACGACCGCGACGGGACCGCAGACCGAATATCGCTCTTGGGCGGTGGAAGAGTATCGGGCCGAGATAGAGCCGTACTACGTCCCCGTCAACGACGAAATCGATATCTTCAGGGCGGCCTGGGAATCCAAGATTCCCGTCCTGCTCAAGGGGCCGACCGGCTGCGGCAAGACTCGCTTCGTCGAGCACATGGCTTATCACCTCAACCGCTTCGTTCAGGGCGACGACGGCGTGGAGGAGGAGACCAACCTCCCACTCGTGACCGTGGCCTGTCACGAAGACCTGACCGCGTCGGACCTCGTCGGCCGCTACTTGCTGGAGGGGCAGGAGACCATCTGGATCGATGGGCCACTGACGCGCGCGGTCAAGGCCGGGGCGATCTGCTACCTCGACGAGATCGTTGAGGCGCGCAAGGACACGACGGTCCTGATCCACCCGCTGACCGACCACCGTCGCATCCTGCCGGTGGAGAAGAAGTCGGAACTGCTGCAGGCCCGCGATGGCTTCCTGTTGGTGATCTCGTTCAACCCCGGCTACCAGAGCGCCCTGAAGGACCTCAAGCACTCGACGCGCCAGCGCTTCATTTCGATCGAGTTTGGCTACCCGCCGCGCCAAACAGAAGCGGATATCGTGGCGCACGAGTCGGGTGTGGACCCGTCGATCGCGCTGGATCTGGCACGGCTGGGCGAGAAGGTGCGCAACCTCCGCGAGCACGGGCTCAGCGAGGGCGCCAGCACGCGGCTGCTGATCTACGCGGGCAAGTTGATCAAGAGCGGCACATCGCCGCGGCGGGCCTGTCAGGTGGCGATTGCCTGGGCCCTGACGGACGACGCTGAGGTGCAGCGCAGCATCGAAGAGGTCATCACATCGATCTTCGAGGACTAGCCCGCATGTCCGCCACGGTTGCGAGCAGCGGCGAGGGGTTAGGCCGGCGTCGAAGGGGGCGGCGGTGCGGCTAGGCATCGTGTCCGACATTCACGACAACATCCAGGCGTTGGATCAGGCCTTGGACGAGATGGGCGCGATCGACGAGTTGATCTGCGCCGGGGACGCTTGCTACCAGTTCCGCTTTTCCAATCTCGTGGCGCACAGGCTGCGGGAATGTGGTGCCCGGTACGTGCTGGGCAACCATGAGGACATTTTGCTCAGCCCGGCCGGGATCCGAGCGCAGCAGTCGGAGAAGGTCGATCAGGATCTGTTGGAGTGGACGCGAGCGCAGCCTCGCCATCTGCGCACGACGGTGGACGGGAAGCGGCTGCTGATCTTCCACTCGACGCCGTGGGAGCCCTACCAGGACTACCTCTATCCGAACAGCCCCGAGCTGCAGCGGCTGGCCGACCAGGACGCCGACATTCTGATCTATGGCCACACGCATCATCAGCTGGAGACCCGCGTCAACGGGGCGTTGATCATCAATCCGGGCTCCACCGGTGAGCCGCGTGACCCAGGCAACGACTTTCAGGTTTCGTATGCTGTGTTGGATACGCAGACGGAGGCCGTGACGTTCGGGAACTTCCCGGACCCCACCCGCCCTCCCGCGGCAGGCCAGAGCTCAGCAAGAGCCGCACCCAGAGTGCACCCAGAGTGACGGTGGGGTAACAAGCGATGGCAGATCCCCAAGGCGAGCAGTTAGGCCAGACGCGCGAGGCGCTGCGGGCATTCCCGCCGGCCCTGTTGCAGGAGTTCGAGACTGCGCGCAGCGGCCTGAGCGAAGTGCTCTCCGAGCCGGAACTCGACGGCTGGGCTGAAGTGGGCGTGGGTGTGGCGCGTCATTCGTTGCGTTCGTGGGAGGCGGCCAGCGAGTACTTTCGCGCCAGCCCGGAGATGCTGACCCGGCTCGCATTCCCGCGCTTTCGCGAATGGATTGGCACCGGCCAGGAGTTGCTGGAAGCATCGCCCGCCCTGGCGGGTTCGTACTTCCGCTCCAGCCCGGAGGCGCTGGATTACCTCTCGGTCACCCAGGCGAGCGACTGGGGCGAGCAGGGCCGCTCGCTCTACAAGGGCACCTGGAAGTCGGGATCACTGGCGGCACAGTACTTCGAAGTTAGCCCGCAGGTGCTGCCGCAGTTGCCGCTCAGCCAGATGCGCCTCCTGGTCGAGGTAATCGACTCGCTGGCCAGCCACTCCTACGAGCTGGCCAGCGCTTGTCTGACGATGTCGCCCAAGGTGTTGGAACAGCTCGATCGGCCGGACCGGGCGCCGTTCCTGGAGTTCGGCTCGGTCGTCGCCAACACGGCCTGGGTGGACGCCCGGGTCTACTTCGAGCGCGGTCCCTCGCTCGTGCGGCAGGTGCATCCGCAGCAGCGAGCGCGCTATCTGGCGTTGGCGGGGCGCGTGGCGCTCAACGTCGGTCGCCTGGGGCATCCCTATTTCATGGAAGCGGCCTCGGCGCTCGCCGAGGTCGAGAAGGATTCCCACCGCGAGCTGCTGGAGCTGGCTGAGGGAATCGTGCCGCAGTCCGGAATCGCTGCGATGGAGTTCGTCAAGGCGAGCCCGTCCGTCCTGCGACGGCTGCGCCCCGAGGACCTGCCGCGCTGGCAGGAGAAGGGGCTCAAGATCCTCAGCCAAAGCGTCGACGGCGGAGAGGCGTTTTTCCGCCTGGAGTCGTCGAAGGGCGAGGAGATCATCGAGTCGCTCTCGTCGCGCGTCGAGCTGGATCGGGTCAGCGAGCTGATCCGGATGTACGCCAAGGCGCTGACGGGCCATGACGTCTCGGTGCAGACCGTCGAGAACTTGACCGAGAAGGGCGTGGGCTGGGTCAATGAGGCGGCGCCTACGACTGAGGGCACCGCGATCTATCTGCCGCCGATGGTGGAGAAGTACCAGAACAAGGAAGACAACTTCGCCGTCTACAAGGTTTTCGCGACGCATCAGGCGGCGCGCCTGGAGTTCGGCTCGTTCAAGTTTGACTTCGACGCGCCCGGTGGCGTCTTCAGCGACGAGGGGCGTCACGAGAGTCAGCCCGTCGTTCCGCCGCAGAAGAGCGAGGCCGATGGTGACGGAGAGGCCGAGGGCGACCGTGCCGTGACGGGGCCGATCACCGCGATGGAGCGCTTCTTCGACCTGTTCGAGGATCGCAAGCTGGCGCACGATCTCTTCACCATCGTGGAAGACACCCGCATCGATACGACCGTGAAGCGGGAGTACGCCGGGATCCGCAAGTCGCTGCAGCGCTTGCAGGAGGAGGCGATGGAGCGGCGGCGTCCGGTCGACGAGATGCCGGCGCGCGAGGCGATGGTGGAGAACCTGCTGCGCGCCAGCCTGGACGCGCACTCGGCGATCCGCTGGCCGCGCGAACTGGCGCCGCTGATGAACGAGCCGCTCGGTGTGCTCGATCAAATTCGCGGGGACGCGGCGACGGTCGAGGATTCGGCCGAAGCGACTCTGCAGCTCTATCGTTGGTTGTCGCGCGTGCCCAACGTGGAACTCGACTCGCCCGACTGGGACGACCTCGACCTCCCGCAACAGATGGAGGGCGAGGACGAGGAAGGCGAGATGATGCCGGGCATGCAGGGTGGCGACTCTATGGAAGAGTCGTCCATGCCGGCCCAGCCGGGCAGCCAGGAGCAGCCGTACGAGAGCCCGGACCCGGTCGACTTCCGCGGCGATTTCAAGCCGGAACTCGTGCAGTTGCTGATGAAGCTCAAGGCGCAGGAAGGCACGGGCGATCAGCCTCCGGTGCCGCTGACCAAGGAGCAACTGCAGGAGCTGCTTGAGAAGAGCGTGGAGATCTCGATCAACGAGATGGTGGATGGCGAGTTGGCCGACTCATCCGGCATGTTCCTCGACAACCTGATGAAGGAAGTCGAAGCCGCACAGCAAGCCGCACAGCAAGCGCAACAGAAGCAATCCGGCGAGGAGATGGGTGGGGAAGAAGACGACAGCCCACTGGCCGAAGAGCCCGAGTCGTTCTTCTATGACGAGTGGGACTTCCGCGCCAACGACTACAAACCGCGCTGGTGCCGCGTGCAAGAGCAGCGGATCGAGAGCGGTACGACCGACTACTACGACGAGACGCTGCGCGCGAACTCCGCGCTGGTGCGCGAGACGCGTAAACAGTTCGAGTTGCTGCGGCCGGAGATGTTCCGCAAGATCAAACGCTTGCCAGACGGCGAAGACTTCGATCTGGACGCGGTGATCGAGTGGTACGTGGAGCGCATCGCCGGGGCGGCGTCGGAACAGAAGCTGTTCTATCGCCGTAACAAGGTGGAGCGCGATGTCGCGGTGGCGTTCCTGCTGGACATGTCGGCCTCGACCGACGAGGAGATCCAGAAAACACAACACCGGGCCGGCGACGATGATCAGTTCGACGACGACCCGCGCAAGTACCTGAGCTGGTGGGCCCAGCGACGCGCGCAGGAGGCGAAGAATCCCGGCAAGCGCATCATCGACCTTGAGAAAGAGGCGGTGGTCCTGCTGATCGAGGCGTTGGAGACGATCGGCGATACCTACGGGGTCTACGGCTTCAGCGGGTACGGGCGCGACAACGTCGAGTTCTACGTGATCAAAGACACCGAAGAGGTCTTCGACGACAAGATCAAGAAGCGGGTCGACAAGATCAGCCCGGTTCGGTCGACGCGCATGGGCCCGGCGATCCGGCACACCATCGCGAAGCTGA
>CAUYZA010000038.1:0-14649 GCA_963577225.1 Dehalococcoidia bacterium
AGTCGGCAGTGTAGGACTCGCCGTCCTCACTCATGATGTCGAACGTCATCGAACTCGGATCGAACGAGCCCGTGTTGACGTCGCCGGTCGATGGCTGTGTCGTCGTCACCGTGCTGCCGTGCGTCGTCACGATCAGCGTGTCGCTGAAACCGGACACCGGCGGTTGGGTGCACGCTCCCTCGTATCTCCCTCCGTCGAAGATGGCGCTCCCGCTGACCGTGTGATCGAACGGCAATGCGAAGAGGAAATAGTCCTCGACTTCTCCGTCGCCGCCGTACCCTGTCGGACCCAACCACCCCCACTCACTGATCCGGAAGCGGAAATAGGCCTCGAACAGGTCCGGTGGGATGTCGACAACGGACTGAACCACGAAGACGCCGTTCTGCAGCAGGGGCCTGCCGAACAAGAACCACTCGGCAAGTTCTTCGAACATGCCGTTGTCGTTCTCGTCGAACCAGCCTTGGACCCACCCGCCGGGCTCTGAGGTGGTCACGGTGATCACCAGCGGCAGGCCGGGAATGAACGACCCGAACGTAACGCCGTCCTCGTCGTCGATGCCGCCCGCCAAGTCGTCCCCGTCCGCGGCGTCCGATGGCTGTCCATCGCCCTCCAGATCGAACGCGGTTCCCAGACGCAAGAGGGGATCCGGCGTGTGGCCGGCCCCAAAGGGCCAGACCGTCCCGTACGAGAGGGGCGCGTCGCCCCAGTCCTCAAATGGGTCCGCGTCGCTCACGATCAGCTTGTAGTCCTCCACTTCCCCATCCCGGGCCTCACCCGTCGGGCCCAGCCCGCCCGCAGTGCTGAAGCGGAAGCGCGCGTAGCGCTCGCCATCCACCACCAGCAACGGATTGTTCGGCATCAGCGTCACGACATTGTTCAGCCCCACGAACACCGGTTCGCTGTCCAGCACCCGTTCCTCGGTCGGATGGAACACCCCGTCGTTGTCGAAGTCCACCCAGGCGTCGACGAACCCGTCCACGGACGGCGTCACGCTCGCGCCCGTCCCCGACGACGAAACCGACCCATGCAGCAGGATCCCGTCCTCGTCATCGTTGGCCAGATCGTCGTCCGTCGCCAGCAAGTTCGGTTTGCCGTCCGGCTCGGTGTCTACCTGGCCGTTCAGCCCCATGAAGATGCCGCGGTCCACTAAGTGGCGCGCGCCATCGTCCTTCTCCAACGTGCCGTACGAAGCCGGCGCGTCACCAAAGTCGTACGTGCCCAACTCGCCGAAGCCGGTGAAGTAATCCTCCACCTCGCCGTTGCCACCCCCGCCCACCGGCCCGATGTCGATCGTGTGGCTGAGCCGGAAGCGCGCGAAGAACTCACGCGCGTCCGCATCGCCGGCAGGCATGTCGAACGACACAACTGTCGCCCCCACCGGAATCGGCGCATCGTCGATCACGTGTTCCGTCGGGTGGTCGAACACCCCGTTCTGATTGACGTCGATCCAGGCGTTGAGGTAGCGCGTCACGGCCGTGAACTGGAACTCCGACGCGTTCGCCAGCACCCGCACACTGGCGCGCCCGCCCGGGATCAACGGCGTCAGAAACTCCACCCCATCCTCATCGTCCGCCGCCGGCTGCACCGCCGTCGTCGCGCGGTAGCCGTTGCCATCGCCCAGGTCGCCACCGCTGACGTCTGCCGATGACTGCGGGCCACTTTCCACGTCCACCCGGTCGCCCCCAGGAAGAAGCCGTCCTCGGGCGTATGGAAGGCTGCCCCACCGGCCTCATAAGAGGCGGGGGCGTCCCCGTAGTCTTCTCCGCCGACCGTGGGCGGATCCTGGCACAGTGTGCACGGCGGCGGTGCCGCCGCGAAGCTCAGCGTCCCCGGTGCCGTCGCCAGGAAGAAGTACGCCGCTCCCGACTCAAGCATGTCGAAGCCCCGCAGCGGCGGCGGCAGCCCCCCAGACCACAACGCCCACGGCTTGTCTGGGTCGATGCCCGGATCGTTGCGCCAAATCCCATCGACGATCAGCCCGCCCTGTGCCACGCGCAAGCCGGCCACGTTCAGTCCCAGGGCATTCTCGACCGGTTGCGTCGGCCCCAGATAGACCACGCTGTTGCCGCCGGCCACGAGATCCACGCCCGCCGGCACCGCCGGAATCGCGCCGTCCGCTACACCAATTCGAAGCTCAGGCTGCTGACCGTGAAGTAGGCCTCGCCGAACGTCAGCTCCGAGAAGCCTTGCAGCGGGCCAGGCAGCCCCGCGCCCCACAGTTTCCAGGGCGAGTTCGCGTCGAAGCGGTCGAAGTACCAGATCGCCGAGATGTACGGCGCCGCGTTGGCCAGCGCCTTCTCGACTGGGAGCGTCGGACCCAAATACCCGACGTGCGTCGACCCCTCATAGATCTGCACCGTGGCGGGCAAGTCCTGCGCGCGCCCACTCGTCCCCGGCCCCATCATGGCGGCCATGACAGCTAGCCCCATCAGCGTCAGCACTGTCCCCAGACGTCGAACAGCCATGCCGCATCCTCCCGATCTCGCGGCATGCTAGTCGATAGAGATTCAATCCGGAATGATCAATATCAGGAGGCAACCTGCCCCTCCGCTCACGCTCGGGCACGCCAAGATCGTGGCAGCCGGCGCTTGCGGCCTACCCCACCCCCACCAACTCTCCCGCCGTCGCGTCCGCGATCGCCGCGATGTTGCGCGAAGCCATCTCCGCGACCAGCGCCTCGCCCGCTTCCTGCATCCGCCGGAAGTTCTCCACGCTCTCCTCGTCGGCATCGGCCTCCCGGCGGCTCGATATCCGCCAGCGCCGGGGTCCCGCCGATCGGCACCGACAGCGCCAGCAGCAGCCCGCGACGATAGTCCCCCTTGCAGCGCGAGAGCTCGTAGCCACCCACCCCATTCGCCACCAACGTCGCGTCGTACAGCTCCACCAACTCCCCTTCCGCCTCCTGCCGCACCTCCGGCGCCAGGTTCTGCCCCACGAAATAGGCCAGATCGCGCAGCCCCGAACCCCAACCGATCAACTGCCAATCTAGGATCACCAGTTCGTCTTCCGAGCCGCGCTCTCCCATCATCAGGTTCTCCAACCGAAAGTCCCCGTGCACCAGCGTCGACGCTGACGCCGCCCCTTTCCGCAGCAAATCGCCGTACCGCTCTGCCACCCGCTCCCTGATCGCCGCGAACGCCGGATCGATACGCGGCACGATCCGCTCCGCGAACAGCTCCCAGCCTGCCTGCGTGTAGGGCTCCCACTGACTCGCCCCTTGCTCCACCGACGGCAGCCAGTCGGATCCCTGCAACCGCTCGGTCTCCCACCAATGCGCGTGCGCGCGGCCCAGGTGCTCCACGATCAACCGTGCCTCATCGGCCGAGCATCCGTCTACCTGTGTGAACTCGCGCAACCCACCCAAGTCTTCCAGCAGCAGCGCGTGCTCCGTCACCGATCCGTAGACCGATCCGAAACTCCGCGGCGCTCGCCCTGGGAACATTGGCTGTTCCGCGCGATACCAGCCGGGTTCAGCCGTCACCAGGGTCGCCAGCAGCGGCATCAGATCCTCCGAGAACCCCAAGAAGGTCGGCACCTTCGCCACCAGGGTCGCCGGAGCCTCGCTCCCCGCACCTGCGTAGGTCGGCGTCAGCCGCACCGTCTGACAGACGAAGCCCCGCCCCACCCCAATGTCCTCGACCATCAACTTCTCCACCGACGCCCCCTCCTCGCGCAAAATCGACGTCAGCCACTCCGCTGTCAGGTCATCATTCGATCGCTGTGCGACGACGGTCATTGCAACTCTTCCCCCAGGTCCTCGAGCCGCGCTCTAGAGGGGAGCGACGATCAACGCGACGGCCTTGTCGAAGTCGATCTGGTCCGTGTTGATCGTCAGGTCGTAGTGCGTCGGCAGCTCGTCGTTGATCTGGTAGAAGCGCTTGAAGTAGTCACGCCGCTCCTTGTCCGAATCGTTCAGCGCCCGCTCCGCCTGTGACTGATTCAGCCCCGCCTCGTCCATCACCCGCCTGGCCCTCACGTCCGCTGAGCCTGTGATCAGCACGCGCAAGACCCCCGCCCGACGCCCCAACTGCATCGCCGACCCGTGCGCGTTGATTACCACGTTGTCCTCGGCCGCGACCTCCTCGATCACGTCGCGAATCACCGCCTCCGACGTCGACGCGGGATTGAACGCCTCAACGTTCGGCGTGTAGCCTATCGGATCCCCGCCCGGCGCCGAGACCATCGCCTCCAGGATCCGCCGCGCCAATGACCGACGCTGCTCCGCGTCCGCCACGATCTCGGTTGGCATCCCGGTGCGTTCGGCCGCCCGCGACACGATCTCGTCGTCCACGAAGCGGTAGCCCAACTGCTGCGCCACTTGGCGCCCGATCTGGTCGCCCCCCCGCGCCCAGCGCCCGCGAAAGACAGATCACCGAAGCGGACATGACGAGGCCTCCACGATTCCAAAACGCAACCGGCCGGACCAGATCATCACGACTCGGCGCCGACCGGCGCGGAGCCTATCCCATCGATGAGAGTGAGCGCTCCCGACCGCCTAGTCGCCCACCGACCAACGCACCGAATACAGCCGCACCGGCTCATCGAACCCCTTCAGCGCTTCCACCCCGCGGTCGGCGAACAGATAGCCCTTGCCCGCCACCAGTTGCCGCACGACATCCGTCGTCAGGATCTCCCCGCCCTCCGCCCGCGCCGAAACCCGTGCCGCCACGATCACCGCGGTGCCGTGCAGATCGCCTTCCTCCACGATCGGCTCGCCCGCATTGATCCCAATCCGCACAATGATCGACTGCGAGGCCGTCTCGTTGTGTGCCGCCAACGACTTCTGCAGCGCGATCGCGCTGTCGATCGCCCCCGTCGCGCTGTCGAACAACGCCATGAACCCGTCGCCCATCGCCTTAATCTCACGACCCGCGTCAACTACTCGTGCGTGCGCAGGTGGGCGCGCGCTTCGGCATCGCCCAGCCGATCCGTCGGATCCGTCGGATCCGTCGAGTCCACCACGTCGCTGAAGAAGATCGTGTGCAGCCCGCCAACGCGTGGCGCCGTCGACTCCGCTGCGGCTTCCGGCTCGCTCGCCGCACGTCCAAGAACCGATCGACCGACTCCAGCAGCGTCTCCAGCCCCACCCCGATCGGGATGCTGGCTCGCCCCTCGAACACGGCCAGCTCTGCATCCATCCCTGCCGCCAGGCGCCGCGCCCCCGCCAAGTCCGTCAGCCGCCCCTAGCGCGGCTGGCAGATCAACGTCGGAGGCATCTTCTCCGTGAGGATCGATGTCGGATCGAAGTCCCGGATCCCCTCCGTGATTTGGGCGTAGGCCAGCGGATCGATCCCTTCGCGCAGATACTCGTTCACCGCTCGCCCGTCGGCGTCTTCGCCGAACCCAAGCCAGAACGCCAACGTCTCCAGGTAGAACTCCCAATCAAGCCCGGCCAACAGCCGATGCGCCGTCTCCAGACGCAGCTCTTCCCCCGCCACGATGTTGCTGCGTTGCATTGGACACCACAGCACCAGATGGCTCACCTGCTCCGGGTGCTTCGCGGCATACGTCAGCGCCGCGGGCGTCGCGAAGCCGCAGAAGATCGCGAACCGCTCCAGTCCCGTCGCCGCCACCACCGCCTCCGCGTCCTTCACGAGGCCGTCCAGACTGAAGTCCACGGCGTCTTTGTCGCTCAGCCCCTGGCCCCGCCCATCGAATGCCACCAAACGGTAGCGCTCCGCCAGCGCCTCCTGCGAGGCCCGGAAAATCGGGTGCTCCCACTGCAGTTGCAGGTGGTTCATCGGGTACGGCAAGTGCAGGATCGGATAGCCCTCGCCCGCGTCGAAATACGCCAGGCTGACCTGATCCTCGGTCGACGTGTAGCGGATGCGCGGTGTGTCCATCCGGAGATTCTAGACGACCGACCGGCGCCCATGACCGCTGAGGCCTCTCAATCCCGCGCCCCCTATGCTGCTGCTCTCAACCCCCCCAGGCGCCACGCTCGCGCGGGAGCAGTCAACGCCATGGCCTTCGACTTCATCCAGCTCGCCGACCCCCAATTCGGCATGTTCGCCGCCATGAGCCGTCTCTCCCCCGCACAGCGCACCAAGACCTGGGCAGCCTTCCGCCGGGCCGGTGTCATCGGCGCCGACGACCCCGACCCTGACGTGCCGGACGTGGACAACATCGACCCCGAAATCGACCGCTTCCAGTGGGCCATCGCCGAGATTAACCGGCGTCGACCGGCCTTCGTCGTCGTCTGCGGCGACCTCGTCAACAACATCGACCAGCCCAACCAGGCCGAAGCGCTGCATCGCATCGCCGCCCAACTCGACCCCGGCATCCCCATCCACTGGCTGCCCGGCAACCACGACCTCGCGATCGACGGCGGCCTGCCAACGCCCGACGCCCTCTCCGAGTACCGCCAGACCTTCCGCGACGATTTCTACACCTTCCAACACGACGACACGCTCTTCCTCGCCCTCAATAGCGAGACCATGCACCGCCCCGAACACCTCCCGCACGAGGCGCCGCGCCAGTTCGAATTCATCGCCGACTCACTCTCGTCGCGCGCCGCCCGCGAGGCGGACCGCATCGTCGCCTTCACCCACACGCCCCTCTTCCTCCGCGACCCTGACGAGCCCCAGCGCGGCACGATTTCGGACGAATACCGCGGCAAGCTCTTCGACCTCTTCCAAGAGCACGACGTGGAAGCGGTCTTGTCCGGCCACCTCCACCACAACCGCTACGTCAGCGCGCGCGGAATCCGCCAGATCGTCTCCTGCGCTGTCGGTTTTCCCCTCGTCGGCCGCTCCGGCTACCGCGTCGTACATGTGCCCGGTGAGGCGGAGACCCCTATCGACCACGACTACCACGAGTTCGACCCCGACCCGGCCCAACCAAAATCGACAGCAGAGTAGGAGCACGACATGTCGCCAGCACCACAGAACAGCCAGGAGATCCAGCTCAAGTCCCGCCCCGACGGCGAGCCGCGCGATGCAGACTTCGAGCTCGTCGAAACGCCCCTCGCCGAGCCCGGCTCCGGCGAACTACTCGTGCGCAACGTCTACATGTCCGTCGACCCCTACATGCGAGGACGCATGCGCGACGTCGTCAGCTACGTCCCGCCCTTCGCCCTGGGCGAGGTCATGCAAGGCGGCACCATCGGCAAAGTCGAAGTCTCCAACCACCCCGACTTCGCGGTCGGCGACTATGTCAATTCCGGCTTCGGCTGGCGCGACTACTTCACCTCCAACGGCGAGGGCCTGGGCAAGATCGACCCCAGCCTTGCTCCGCTCACCCAGTACCTCGGCGTGCTCGGCGGTACCGGCTTCACCGCCTACGTCGGCTTGCTCGACTTGATGGACCCGCAAGAGGGCGAGACGGTCTTCGTCTCCGGCGCCGCCGGGGCCGTCGGCCTGATCACAGGACAGCTCGCCAAGATCCGCGGCTGCCGCGTCGTCGGCAGCGCTGGCTCCGACGAAAAGGTCGACCGCCTCCAGCGCGAGTTTGGCTACGACGCCGCCTTCAACTACAAGACTGACAACCTTGACGATGCGCTGAGCCAGACCTGCCCCGATGGGATCGAGATCTACTTCGACAACGTCGGCGGCGACCATCTCCAGGCCGCGCTCGACCACATGAAGGACTTCGGCCGCATCTCCGCCTGTGGCGCGATCTCGCTCTACAACCTGGAGGACCCGGAGCCCGGCCCCAACAACCTCAGCCAGATCGTGCGCAAGCGCCTCACGATCAAAGGCTTCATCGTCTCCGACCACGCCGAGCGCCGCGCCGACTTCCAGCGCGACATGCTGCGCTGGCTCGGCGAGGGCGAAGTGATCGACCACGAGACCATCGTCGACGGTTTAAACAACGCCCCCCAGGCTTTCATGGGCCTCTTCAAGGGCGAGAACGTCGGCAAGATGCTGGTCCGCATCGGCGACGAGTAGTCCTGGGACGGTAGGCGGATCCGGTGAGCGAACCTGACCCCCTGCGCGACGCCATCCGAGCCGCCTCGTCGCGCGACTTCCTACGCCTAGTCATCGCCCTGCTCGAAGGCATGGGCTACATCGGCGCAGCCAAGACAATCGGTCCGGCCCCGTCTGGTGCCCAAGGCGTCGTTGACGAAGACGCCGGCGGTGCGCGCGCCTACGTCGAAGCTATCCAAGCCGTCGCCCCGATCGACGGGCCCGCCGCCGCCAACTTCATCGCTGCCATCGACCGCTATCGCCTGCAATCCGGCATCCTTATCGCCACCACCACCTTCGACGCCAAAGCTCGCGCGCACTGCGACGAATCGTCCCATCAGATCGCCCTCATCGACGGCTCTCGCCTCGCCACCCTCGCCCGCGACCTCGGACTCGATCCCCTCTAAGCGCGCCGCTTAAAGCACCTGTTCCCCGCCCCGGAACACGTGCCGCACGTCCTGCAACGCATCCAAGTCCTCCAGCGGATCCCCCTCCACCACCAGCACGTCTGCCCGCTTCCCCTCCGCCAGTACCCCCCGATCGTCCAGCCCCAGTACCTCCGCGCTCACGCTCGTCGCGGACATCAGCACATCGACGGCCGGCGTCTCCGTCATCTCGCCCCAGTAGGCCATCGACTCCGGCAGGATGTCGTGCGGCGTGTTCGGAATCCCACAGTCCGTGCTCATGATGATCGCGCAACCCGCGTCGATCAGGCCGTGCGCGATCTCCAGCCGCTCGTCGTAGTACGGCGCCTCCCGAGCCCGCAGATAGCCCGAGTGCACCGTCGGCGACACCGCGACCCCCGCTTCCGCAATCGACTTCCCCACGTCCGCATCCCAAGCCAGCCCCTCTGGGTTGCGGAAACTGCAGTGCTCAATCGTCGCCACCCCCGCCGCGGCCGCGTTCGCGATCCCCGGCGTCCCGTGGCAGTGCGCGGCCACGCGCAGCCCCAGCCGAGCCGCCTCATCCACCAGCGCCGTCAGCTCGTCGACCGTGAACTGCGCCGCCGCCATATTCGTGCCCGGCGTCATCCCCCCGCCCGTCGCCATCACCTTGACCCAATCGACGCCCGCCTTGGCCAGTTCCCGCACCCGCACACGGATGCCCAGTTCTCCGTCTGTCTCCCCGCCCAAGAACCAGCAGTGCCCGCCCGTCGTCGTCACCGGCGCCCCCGCCACGAACAGGTCGGGCCCCTGCGCCAACCCCGCGCGCAAAGCGTCGCGCACCTCGATCGCTAGCTCCGTCGGCGCGCCCAAGTCGCGCACCGTCGTAATCCCCGCCCCCACCATCGACTCCGCCGCCTGCGCCATCCGTAGCGCCATTCGCGTCGGCGAGTCGCTGTCGAACGTCTCGCGCCAATCGGCGGCCGCGTTGAAACAGAGATGCGCGTGCGCCTCGATCAGTCCCGGCAGGACCGTGCAGCCGCTCACGTCGATCGTCGTCCCCGGCGCCTCTCCGCCCACCGCGCCTACCACCCCGCCGTCGATCACCACCGACGCCTCCACCGCTTCCGCGGCCACCCCGTCCCAGACACGGCCTCCAACCAGGCTTACCGGCATAGCGCATCACTCCCACCGCTGAGCATACGCAGCGCGCGACCCCTGCACGAGCGCTGCTTGTCCGCCGTTGTTGTCCCGTTCGCGCTGCTCGTCCTGAGCGTGTCGAAGTACGAACGGGCCCCTCACCGGGATCGTTCCTCCCTCTTCCGACTCCCGCGCGCGAACTAGCGCCTCCCAGGTACAGGGGCGGAGCCCGTGTCTGGGGTGCATGGGCCCGGGAGCGAGCTTTCCACGAGCGACCCACAACACCAGCCGCCCTGCTGGGGGTGCAAGGGGATACCCCCTTGCAATGGGCTTTCTTTTCTTAAGGGCAAGCCCGGGAGCGAGCTTTCCACGAGCGACCCAACCGTTATTGCGGCCCGACTCCGGGGCCTGCCTGCCCCGAACGCACCCCCACCAACCGCACCCCTCCGTCCACGACCTCCAGCACCCGATCCGCGAACTGCTCGATGAAGTAGCGGTCATGCGTCACGATCAACACCCCACCCGCATAGCTCGACAACGCCCCCTCGAACGCCTCTCGCGACGGTAGATCCAAGTGATTCGTCGGCTCGTCCAGCAATAGCAAGTTCGCACCCTCCAACACGAAGCGCGCTAGCGTCAGCCGGCGACCTCTCCCCGTACGACATCCGGCGCACCGGCGTCACCACCTGCCCGTGGTCGAACAGGAACTGGCGCAGAAAGTTGCCCGCCTCCGTCGCCGAGGTCGCCTGGCTCCACACCAACAGATCGACGGCGGTCTCCTCGCCCGTCAGGCCGTCTTCGCCGGGTGACTCCTCTTGTGCCAGATAGCCCACCCGCACGCTCGGCCCCAGATACGCGCGACCCTCCTCCAGCACACACGGCGACTCGAGCTCCCCCATCGCCGCCCGCAGCAGCGACGTCTTCCCACTCCCGTTCGCCCCCATCAACACCCCCCGCTCCCCGCGCGAGACATCAGACGAGACCTCCGCCAGCAGCCGCCGGCCGCCCACCGACAAGCCCAGTCTCTGGAAGCTCAACAGGCGCGACGCTCCCCGCTCCCCCTCCTGGAAATCCCCGTAGAACCCGTGCGGCTTCTTCTGCGGCCGCGCCGTCCGTTCCCCGCGATCGAATTCGCGCTGTAGCCGGTCCCGCAGCACGGTCGACTTACGGGCCACCTTCTTTGCCCGCTTGCGGTACTGGAAGTGGATCGTCGTGTTCTCGATCTGGCGCGCCTGCGACTCGATCGACGAGATCACCTGCCGCTGTCGTCGCTCCTTGCGCTGCTCCCGCCGGTAACGCTCCCAGCGCTCCGCCTCGCGACGCGCCTGATCGTCCGCCCAAGCCGAGTAGTCCCCCACGAACGACTCCGCCTCGCCGCTGCGCGCGTCGATCGAAACGATTTGCGACGCGACCGCATCCAGCAGCGCGCGGTCGTGCGAGACCACCAACACCGGTCCGCGGAAGCGGCGCAGCAGCGCCTCGAGCCACTCGATGCAGGGCAGGTCGAGATGGTTCGTCGGCTCGTCCAGCAGCAGCAGATCCGGCCTCGAGGCGAGACAGTTGAGCAGCCCCAGCTTGGTCCGCTCCCCGCCCGACAGGCCCGCCACCCGCTCTTCCGGCTCCACCGCTCGCAGCCCCAGCGCCGCCCACTCCGACGCCATGTCGGCCCGCGGCCGCGACCGCTCCACCGCCCGCAGTGCGGCGTCGTAACTCCTCCTCCGGCGCGCCATCGGGCGTTTCGCCCAGCCGCGCGGCCAGTTGAGCCAATCGCGCGCTCGCCGCGTCGTTGCCGAACAGATTCGGATACGACGCGCCCGCCGTCGCGCTTCCCGACGTGTCGACGCCTTGCGCCAGATAGCCGATCGTCGCACCGGGCAACGTCGAGAAGCTGCCGCTGTCCAGCGGTAACTCCCCCAGCAGGCAGCGCAACAGCGTGGTCTTGCCGCTCCCGTTCGGGCCAACCACTCCCGCCACCGTCCCCGAATTCACGACGAACGAGACGGAGCGCAGCTCCGTCCGCCCCCCGAACCCCTTCGTCAGCGCTTGTACTCGCAGCATCGTCAGACCTCATCGACGGCGGGCACGCGGCCGAGCGTCGATCGACCAGCACTCCCTTGGTGGGAAGCAGCGGGGCGCATCAGCGAGCGGAGGGGGAGTGCGAGACCAACCGGGCAGCGGGACACGGAACGTGCCCAAACACAGAAAAACGCTGGCACCCGAACTAGTTGGTCAAGGAACCACCCCTGGTCCGACCGTACCCCATCCTCACAACGCCCCGCAATGCGACCCTGCCGGCCTCGTCCGCCCGCGCCTTTTCTCGTTCGTTCGATATCGGAAGAGAGCGCGAAGGCATCACCCACGGCTGGGTCGACTGGGTCGTCCCCTGACGGCCGACGCCTACGGATCGATCAAGACCCCCGGGTTCAGAATCCCGTTCGGATCGACCGCCTTCTTCGCCGCCCGCAATGCCTGCGCGAACAGCTCCGGCCGCTGCTCGTCGTAGCCGTGGCGATGCAGCCGCCCCACCGCGTGGTGGTGCGTAATCGTGCCGCCGTTCGCTATCACCGCGTCCGACGCCGCGTTCTTGATCGTCTGCCACTGCTCCGCCTCGGCCCCCTGCGAGCCGAGCCCCGAGAACGTGTAGTACGGCGCCGGACCGTCCGGGTAGACGTGCGTGAACCGACACGCCAACGACCCGTGTCCGCACGTCTCATCGATCACCTTGCCCACCGCCTCGCGCACGTTCGCATCGAACTCCGGCCAGCGGTCCCACGTGATCGCCGTCTCGAAAGTGTCGCTCACCAGTCCCAGCCCCACCGTCAGGTTGCCCTCGTACGGGCCCGTCACGAACGCGTTGCGCCAGGCCCCCACCGCCCCTTCGCGACCCGTCACCTTGCCCGACCCATCCGCGACCACGATCTCCTCGTCATCGACGATCCCGCCCGCGTCGCGCGCCAGCGCCACCGCCGCCCGAATGTTCTCCCCTTGCGCCACCTCGCCCGACTCGAAGCCGATGATCAGCAGCGATTTCTTTCCGTCCAGCCCCGCGTCGTTCTTCGCCTGCTCCGCGTCCAGCACGCGGCAGTTGGCTGGCCACAGCTTCGCCTGCGTGATCCGACGGCAGGCGTCGCCCGCCGCTTCCCACGAATCGAAGGTCACCCCCGCCGAGGCGCGGAACGTCGGCCGCAACTGAATCTGCATCCAGGCCTCCGTGATGATGCCAAGAATCCCCTCGGACCCGATCACCAGCCGGTCCGGACTCGGGCCCGCTCCGCTGCCCGGCAGCCGCCTCGACTCCCACCACCCCTTCGGCGTGATCATCCGCGTCGACTCCACGAAGTCGTCGATATGCGTCTGGTTCGTCGCGTAGTGTCCGCCCGAGCGCGTCGCGATCCAGCCGCCCAAAGTCGACCACTCGAACGACTGCGGGAAGTGCCGCAGCGTGTAGCCGTGCGGGCGCAGCTGATTCTCCAGCTCCGGCCCGAGCACGCCACCCTGGATCCGCGCCGCCCGCGACGTGTCGTCGATCTCCAGCACCCGGTCCAGCGCCGCCAGGTCGATCGTCACCGCCGCGTCCGCCGACTCTGGCACGCTCACTCCGTCCACCACCGACGATCCCCCGCCGAACGGGATCGCCACGTAGCTATTGCTGTGGCACCAGTCGAGCGCCTGCTCCACCTCGGCCTCGTTGCGCGGTCGCGCCACGACGTCGGGCGGATGCGCAAAATCACGCCGGATCGCGCGCGCGCGCTCAAGATAGGAACGCCCGTACGTGTGCGACGCCCGTTCGTAGTCGTCCGACGAGCAGAACTCGGCCAGTGTGTCTGGAATCGTGATCCGCGGCGCGCGCAGATCGAGCTCGCTCACCAGCGGGATCTTGGGCGGGTCTAGCGCCACCCCGAAGCGCTCTGACAGCTCCTTCGCCCGCTCCGTCCGGTCGGCGTCGCTGGGCTCCTGCGCCTCTGAGCCCCAGGCCCAGAACGATCGTCGAGCTCGCCCTGTCGTGGTCATCGAGCGATTCCCTTCTGCCCGCCCCGCGGCTGGTCGCAGTTCGTGCTGGGCGCGCCGGCGACCTCTGCGCTACTCCGACCCGGCCAACGGTCGGTCCTTGGGCGCCGAGTCGTACGCCCCTCGGAAGTCGCGGAACGGCCCGTCGCGCCACTCCAGCGCCGACTTCAGACCGCCTTCTTGCACCTTCTTGCCCCACTCGCCGGCCGCCGGGCGGTAGCTGCTCAAGCCCTGGATCTCCGTGCCCGACCACAGCCCGGTCCGGATCCCCATCACCTCGTACTGCCGGTTCACCGACCGCTTCGAGTACATGAGCATGTCGTTGTCCACGTGCGCCATGCGGCCCGCGAACTCCTCCACGAAACCCGCCAGATCCTCGGCCGGCACCGCGTAGTTGGCCCAACCCAGGCGCGCCATCTCGGCACCGCTGAAGCTGTCGCCCACATACGCGAACTCCCGCGCCTTCGCCATCGGCAGGTGCCAGGGCGCCCACATCATGTCCATCGTCGTCATCGCCCGCACCGGCGGATATCCGATCTGCGCGTCCTCGGCCACGATCCGGAAGTCGCAGATCGTCGCCAGCTCGGTCCCGCCCGCCAGGCAGTAGCCGTGCACCTGCGCCACCACCGGCTTGGCCAGCTCCCAGATCGTCCAGTTCGTCGCCACCACGTGGCGCGACCATTCCATCGGCCCTGGATGCGTCGATCCGGCGTCGGGCAGCAGCGAGCGCGGGTGGACGTACTCGCTCTCCTCCGACGCCATGCGCGACGGCGTCAGGTCATAGCCAGCGCTGAACGCCCGGCCCTCGGAGCGCAGCACGATCACGCCCACCTCCCGCGTCGCCTCCGCCTCCTTCATCGCGTGGATCATCTCGCCGCGCAGATTGTTGCTTAGCGCGTTCAGCTTCTCCGGTCGGTTCAGCGTGATGTACGCCAGCCGTCCATCAATCTCGTACTTAATGTCTTGATAGGTCATCGCAAACTCCATCCACTGGAAGAAGAGGGTAGGGCCCAGCCCCGCCATGTGCAGCAGGCCATCGACGGAGTCCGCCCTATCCGCGATCTGCGGATTTCGAGATCGTCTCGCCAGGGCATCAGGGTTCTCGCCAGGTCCGACCCTCCGACACCCTCACGCGCTCTGTAGCTGTAGAGCGCCATAGTGCGTAGGGACCCCCCCCCCCCCCCCGGCGTCAAGTACGGCAAGCCCCTCAC
>CAUYZA010000039.1:0-14246 GCA_963577225.1 Dehalococcoidia bacterium
TTCGCTTTGCGCGCGAGCAGGTCCACGACGCGGCCCTTGCCCTCGTCGCCCCACTGTCCGCCGATTACGACCACGGCCGGCATCGTCAACGCTCCCCGCGACCAGCTCAGGTTGGGCCCCGCTTGGGCCCAAGTTGGCACAATCACACTCAGGCCCCGCCTGGAGGCGGGGCCCGGCGCGAATCCTATCACGCATAAGGCGCTATCCGACCGTCCGCGATTGCCGCCCAGATAGCATGTCCAGATGGCCCACCCCGTGACGCAGGACCTGCCGCCCGCGCCTGACGCGCGCGCGCGTGAGTGCAAACAGAAGCTCGACGGCTCCGCACAGCGCTTCGAGCTGGAGCCTTGGCTGGTCACGCCGCAGTGCTTCGTCGGTCGTTGGACGGCCGGGCCCGGCAACCCCTTTGGCGCGCGCGCCGGAATCACCTCCTGGGGCGTCTGGTGGCGCACGCGGCCGTACGGCGTTTACCGCATCCACGACGACGACGACGCGCTGCTGCTCTACCGCCTCGATGTGGTCAAGGACGTGCGCATCAGCGCCGCCGGCGTGCAGTACCGCGACCTGATCCTGGACGCGCGGTTCCGCCTTCCAGACGACGCCGGTTTGAGTGACGGCGGCGCCCGCAAACTGGATGTGCGGCTGGAGGATGAGGACGAGTTGGAGAGCGTCGTGCGCAATGGACTGTTGAGCGCCGCCGACCAGCGTCGGGTGCGCTGGACGCGCGAGCTGTTCCTGCGTCGTCCCGAGCGGATCGCGGACCGCGTCGACGCCGCCATCGAGCAGGCGGTGTCCGCCGTCCGAGCTGGGCAGACAGGCGATGGCGCGTGATCGGCGGACGAGACTCAAATGCCGCGCCGCGCGTCGGACGCCCCGCGCTGCTGCTGACCGCCGTCGCGGCTCAGATCTTGGCCGGTCCGCCGCCGCGGGGCGAGAGCTGGCTGTCGGCACTCGCGGCTCGAGTGCCGGACGAAGGTGTGCCGCTGGGGCGTCTGGCCGTGCCACTCGGTCTCTCGCGAGCGCCGACTCTGATCGACTGGCTCCCCGCCTCCGCGCGGTCCTTGGCGGAGGTTGGCCTGCTGGCGGCCAGCTTCGATGTTGTGGGCTGCGACCGCACCGCCGCCAGGATCGAGCGCCTGCTTGAGGCTGGGCGGGCCGCGGAAGCGGCGGCCCTGCTGCCCGAGCTGCGCGGAGAGCCGGCCGAGCCCGCTGCCGATATTCCCGACGATGCTTCCCCGCCCGGCGACGCGCCCGATAGCCACGCGGTCGCCAGCGAAACCATCGCGGCGCTGGCCCGCCGCCCGCAGCGCTACGTCGCGCCCTGGTTGAGCTACGGCCTGCTTGGGTTACGCGGCACGATGCCGCTGTCGCTGCGCCCGGTTTGGCAGGCGGCGCTCAGCTGGCGCTCCCCGCTGGCACGCCGCTGGACGTCGGCCCGCGCCGCCCCGACCGTGCGCACGCTCTCGGACGGGGCAGCGGCGGCGGCCAGCGTGGCTCTGGCGCCGCTGCTGGGATCGTCGGCGGCGGAAACCTGGCGCGCCGTCGCGTCGGCGCACTCCGAGCCTGAAATCGCCGCGATGGCCGCTCTGCTCGACCGCTCTCTCGTCGTCGATGGCGAGCCGGTCAACGACCAGGCCGCGCCCGCCGGCCCTGAGGATGTGCGTCGCGCCCGACGGATCGCCTGGGCTATCGCTGCCGCCGCGGCCTGCGCCAGCGTGGGACTGATCTTCGCGACACGGCTGCTTCGTCGGATCGGACTGCACCTCTAGTCGCGCGCTGTTGCGACGGTTCTCGCGTCGATCGCCGGGTCCCGCGAAGCTGTCCCGGCACGCCCGATACGATGGGCGTGGCCGTTGGGCTGCGGAGTGGACGCATGATCCCGATTCGGGACAGCCAGTGGCGCAGCAGCACCCCACACGTAACGCGGGCGTTGATCATCATCAATGCGCTCGTCTGGCTCTTCATGCTGCTCACGCTCAGCCGGGGGCCGACGCACTTCGTCGTCATCGCCGACAACGACGCCCTGGAGTCGAACCGGCCGGGCCCCACGCAGCTCTACCCCGTCTCCGAGTTCTCGGAGTTCACGCTGCGCTTTGGCGCAGTTCCCGAGCTCGTCACCAGCGAGCTGGCGGGAAAGAGCGCGACACATGACTTCATCGAGGGTAATCGCGTCAGCCGCGACGGGCAGTTCCTCGAGAGTGGCGGCGTCAACCTCTTCAACGGCTTTCTGCTGCTCCTGACGCCGCTGACGGCGATGTTCATCCACGGGGGCTGGCTGCATGTGATCGGCAACCTGCTCTTCCTCTGGGTCTTTGGCGACAACGTCGAAGACCGCATGGGTCATACGCGGTTCGCGCTCTTCTACTTCATTAGCGGGTACGTGGCCGCCGCCGCGCATATCTACTTAGGAGGTGGGGACTTGGTGCCCATGATCGGTGCCAGCGGCGCCATCTCCGGCGTACTGGGCGCCTATTTATTGCTGTTCCCGCGTGCGCTCGTGCAGGTGCTGATCCCGATCGTGTTCTTCATACCCATGGTGGTCCCGGCACCGTTGATGATCGGGTTCTGGTTCCTCTTCAACATCTTCAACGGCATCGGCGACATCGCCCGCGACACCGCCGGCAGTGGCGGCACTGCCTGGTGGGCGCACATCGGGGGCTTCGCCGCGGGCTTGCTGCTTGTCTATCCCTTCTTAATCGGACGCTGGCGCGCGCCGGCAGGTGAGATCGCGCCGCAGTGGAATCTCCCGACCGGCTTGCGCGGCCGCTTCCGCCGCCCACCCCAGCGGCCGCCCCATCTGCATGACGGCATCGATCTGGAAGTGCCGCCGGAGGCCGAACAGGCCCCCGCCGACGAGAATCCCAAGGTCCGCGTCGTCGATTTAGCCACGCGTCAGCCGCTGATCGTGCAGACCAACACCCGCCGCGGGCTCAGCCGCTTGCGTCTGCGCCTGCCTTCCTGCCCCGCTCTGCCCAAGCGCAAACCTGGCAGTATCGACGCCTTCCGCGACCCACCCGCCTAGACAGCCCATTCGGATAGGACTGCCCAGTGCGGCCGCGATATCTTGCCAGCGAGCTAGCTCGCCTCGTACGCTTTGGCTCGCACGCTTGGTTCGCGAATAAGTCTTGTGCTCGGAGGGTCGGATATGCTCGAGTTCCCGTCGGTCGATTGGTTCGAGGATCTCAAAGGTCGCGTCAACGGCACGGAGCGCTTCAAGCACTTCGGCACGATCGACTGCGCCATGGGCGTGCAAGTGGACGAGCGCGTTTTCAAGATCGTGTTTGAGGCGTTCGAGGTGACCGACGTGTCGGAGACCGGCGACGCCGACTCCGACGAACTCGACTTCACCTTGGCGATGAGCGCGCCGGAGTGGCGCGAGATGCTCGAGAATATCAAGAGCCACGGCCAGGCCGATCTCGACCACACGCTGAACAGCATCGACCTGGAGAAGCCCGAGGCGTTCGCGATCGGCGAGGACTACACCCGCCGCGACCTCTTCTACCGCTTCAACCAGACGTTGCAGGACTTCTTCGACGCCAGCGCGGAGATGGAGACGACCTTCGCCTAGCGGTCCAGAGATCCGCGACACGACGGAACGGGGCCCGTGTGGGCCCCGTTTGGGTTTAAGCTCTCCGGGTACCTGTTGCGAACATCCGTTTGTTCGCGTCGGTGAGGGCATGCCCATGGCGATCGAAGTCACGCTGATCGACTACACGAAGGATCCGATCCGGGCGCTCTATATGGCCTACCGGGTCTGCTACTCCGCGCTGACACCGCAACAGGTCATCGACCGCATCGACGACGAACGCATCTCGCACGAGAAGATGGAGCAGTTCGTCCAAGAGCGGTTGGCGACAGGGCACTCCTCGCCGCTGGAACAGGTCTGGTTCGAGTTCGGCATCAGCGGTGTCTCGCGGGCGTTTTCGCACCAGTTTGTCCGCCACCGCGTCGGCATCTCGTTCGAGCAGCAGAGCCAGCGATACGTCACCTATCAAGATGGCAACTTCCCCTACACCGTGCCCAAGACCGTTCAGGCGGCCGGCATGAACGCGAAGATGGAGTCGTTGTTCGAGCAGGCAGGCGACCTCTACAATGAGATGGTCGAAGCGGGGATCCCGGCGGAGGACGCCCGCTTCCTGCTGCCCAACGCGACCAACACCAACTTCAAGATCACGGTCAACTTCGCGTCGCTGCTGCACATGTGCGACCTGCGGCTCTGCACCCGCGCGCAGTGGGAATTCCGCCGCGTCGTGGCGTTGCTCCGTTCGCAGGTGATGCAGGTTGCGCCGGAGCTGGGCCGCTTCCTGCAGCCCAAGTGCGGCGAGTTCCGCATGGGCTACTGCGACGAGGACTACGCGGCCTGGGAGGCCTGCCCGATCGGCCGCAAACGGCCGCACAAGCGGGAACTCTTCGAGCTCTATAACGCCTACCGTCGCGGTGAGCTGGGCGACCTCGACCAGGACGACTTCGCGATCATCGAAGAACAGCAGATCGAGGGTCGCGCGCCGGGCGCGCCCGCCTAGGCGCCGGTGCCTCCGGCCGACCGCGCGCCGCCAGGTCCACCGTCGAGTGATCCGACGATCGAGCGCTGGAACCGGCGCTACCGCGCCCGCAGCGAGCGTTCTGCGAGCGACAAAGAATCACCCCTCGCCGACCATTCCGACCTGCGTGATCCGCATCCGTTCCTGCCCGCCCAGGCCGATCTGCTGCCGGCGACCGGCCGCGCGCTGGACATCGCCTGCGGCCTGGGCCGCAACAGCATTTGGCTGGCAGGTCGCGGGTTCGACGTCACAGCCGTCGACGGATCGAGCGTCGCCTGCGAGCACCTGGACGCTGTCGCGGCCGCGCGCAGCCTCCCGATTGAGCTGATCTGCCGCGACCTGGAGCGCGACGAGTTGCCCGCGGGCCCGTACGACGCGATCGTCAACACGCTCTACCTCCAGCGCTCCTTGGCCCCGCGCATCGAGGAGATTCTAGCGGCGGGCGGGCTGCTGCTGTTCGCGACCTATCTCGAAGCGGGTGTCGCCGGGCGGGCCGCGCCGCGCTTCGAGCTGAAGCCGAACGAACTGGCGACGCTCTTCCCCCGCCTGGAAACCCTGCACTACGAAGAACACGACGATGTCGACCGTCCCTGGGCGGGGCTGGCCGCGCGCAAACCGTCCGAGAGGCCGGGCTAGCTGGGCTCTTGCAGGATCTGCACGTAATTGCCGTCTGGGTCCTGCATTGTCGCGACGGTGCCACCCCAGGATTCGACCTCCGGCTCGCGCACGAAGGGCACGGCCAAAGCGCGCAGTCGGACGAACTCCGCTCTCACGTCGTCCACGAACAGGTTGAGCTGATGGCGCGCCGGATCGTGGCTCGAACCGCTGATCTCGCCGTGCGGCAGAATGCGCACGTTGATCCCGGCCATGTCGAACACGATCCCATCGAAGCGCTCGATCCGTTCCAGTCCCAGCATCTCGCCGTAGAAGGCGGCCATCGGCTCCGGCTGGTTGGTGCCGATCATGATCGCCAGCTCGTTCACCCGCATCGCGCTAGACCTCAAGCCCGAGGCCGTCGTGGGCGACGACGATTTCGCCTTTAAAGTGTTGGGCGCAGGCGTCGATTACGCCGGCGTCGGATTCCTGCGGCAGCAGGTGGGTCAGCACCAGCCGCCCCACGCCGCTCTCCGCCGCCAGCTTGCCCACCGCAACCGCCTCCGAGTGACTGCTCTCGAACGCCTTGTGGATGTTGCCCTGCACTTTCTTGGGCAGCGGCGACGCGAACTCGTCCAGCGCCGCCTCCGTATACGCCTCATGGATCAGCACATCGACGCCGTCCGCCAGCGGTACCAGCACCTCGGGCGCGGGCCGTGTGTCGCCGCTGTAGACCATCGACGAGCCGCCGACATCCAAACGCCGCGCAAGGCATTCGAGGTACTCGACGTGGGGGACCTCGCAAGTCGTGACGTGAACGCTGCCCAGTTCGCGCTCGTCCCCCTGGCGAGTCAGTGTCGCTTCCAGGTTCGCCATCGCCGCTTTTTCGTCGGCGAAGCGTGGCCCCGTATTGGCCTGGACGAACTCGATCACCGCTGCCAGGTAGGAGTCGGTTCCCTCCGGCCCGTAGATCACGGGCAGGGGCCGTCGCCGGAAGGAGAATTGGAAGAGCAGCTCAGCGATGCCGATGGCGTGGTCGCTGTGTAGGTGGCTGAAGAGCACGTGGCCGATGGCCGTATGGTCGATCTCGGCGCGCAGGATGCGGTCGATCACGCCGGGACCGCAATCGAGCAGCAGGCTCGTGTCACCCGCCCTGACATGGATCCCGGCCCCGGCCCGATCCGGATTGAGCGTCGCGCCGCAGCCCGTGCCGACGAATGTGATCCGCATCTGGTCCCTCGCGCTTGAGCCCCGCCGTCAAGTATGCCCGATCGATGCCGCGCGCGTGCCACGCCGGAGTATCCTCCACGACCGGAACAGGAGCCCCCATGCCCCCATCGACCCCGACCGACGCACAGATCGTCGAACACCTGCGCGCCATCGCCGAGCTTGCCGAGGTCGACGCCTCCGACGCGCAGCTGGAGGCGGTCGCGCCGCAGTTGCTGATGCTGCTGCGCCGTTTCCCCGCGCCGACGGCCTCCGTCGATCTGGGCCAGACCGAGCCGTCGTTCGGCCTGCGCGTGGGGAGGGCCTAGCCGTGTCTGATGCATCCGATCCGTGGACCGAGCCCTGGGGCCTGACCATCGCCGACGCCGGACGTGCCCTGCGCGACGGCAGCCTGACATCAGCGACGCTGACCGAGTCGGTCCTGGCTCGCACCGATGCGACAGAACCCACCCTCAATGCCTTCATCACCCGCACCGATGATCTGGCCCGCGAGCAGGCTGCTGCCGCCGACGCGGAGCTGGAGGCCGGTCGCGACCGCGGCCCGCTGCACGGCATCCCCTTCGCGCTCAAGGACCTCTACGACACGGCCGGCATCCCCACCACGGGCGGCTCCGGCTTCCTGCGCGACCGTGTGCCCGACGAGGACGCGTTCGTGGTTGCCAAGCTGAAGCAGGCGGGGATCGTGCTGACCGGCAAACTGGGGCTGCACGAGTTCGCCTTCGGCACTACCTCCAACAATCCGCACTTCGGAGCGGTCCACAACCCCTGGAACCCCGATCACTCCCCGGGCGGCTCCAGCGGCGGCAGCGGCGCTGCGATCACCGCCGGCTCGACGCTGGGCACTCTCGGCAGCGACACCGGGGGATCGATTCGCATGCCCGCCTCGCTCTGCGGCTGCGTCGGGCTGATGCCAACCTACGGACGGGTCAGCCGTCGCGGCGTGTTGCCGCTGTCGTGGACGTTGGACCACGTCGGTCCGCTCTCGCGCACGGTCGAAGACGCCGCCCTGGTGCTGAACGCTATCGCAGGACACGACGCCGCCGACCCCGGATCGACCGACGTTGGCGTCGACGACTACACCAGCCAGCTCGGTCGCGACCTACGCGGGCTGCGCGTCGGCCTGCCACGTGATCCGCTCTGGAAGGACTGCCAGCCTGCCGTCGAGGCCGCCAATACGGAGGCCGTCGAAGTACTGCGCGAGCTGGGCGCCACGGTCCAAGAGGTCGATCTGCCGCTGCTGGCCGGCTCCGGCCGCCTCTCGATCCTCACCGCGGAGGGGCTCGCCTATCACGCGAAGTGGCTCGACACGCAGCCGGAGAAGTACGGCGACGACGTTCGCAACGCGCTCGAACTGGGGCGTGGCGTTTCCGCGGCCAGCTACATCAACGACCAGCGCAAACGCACGCTACTGATCGAAGAGACGAGCGAAGTCCTGCGCAGCGTCGACGTGCTCGTTTCGCCCACCACGCCGATCACGGCGCCGCCGATCGAGGGCGGCGACAGCCAATACCAGCTCGCGCGCTACACCTCGCCCTATGACGTCACCGCGATCCCGGCGATCAGCCTGCCCTGCGGCTTCGACCACGATGGTTTGCCGATCGGCCTGATGATCGGCGGGCGCCACTTCGATGAGGTCACCGTCCTTCGCGTCGCTCACGCCTTCGAGCAGGCGACCGACTGGCACACCCAACGCCCCCCGATCTAGGGCCTACCAGGGTGCCCCGTGCGGCTAGAGCGCAGCCAGGAACTCGTTCACGGCCGCGTTCACGGCCCCGCCCGCTTCGATCACCAAGGCATGGCCCATATCGGGGAACGTGACGACCTTGGCCTTGGGCAGCGCCCCCTCCAGGATCGGCGCGTTGCCGAGCGGCACGATCCGGTCCGACTCGCCCTGCAGGATCAGCACCGGTTTGTCGAACCCGGCCAACGCCTCGAGCGGGTCGTACATCAGCGTCGATTGCAACGGGCCCATCAGCGCCAAGGGGGGAGCCGGGTACTCACGCCGCTTTTCGATGGCCTCGTCGAGCATGTCGGGATGTTCGTCGTGGAAGTCGGTCGCGAAGAGGATGTCCTGCAACGCTGCCGCGGCCTGTTCCATCGGCAAGGCGGCCCCGCGCAACATGGCCAGCTGCGTCTCGGGCGGCGTTGGCTCGCCCTTCACCCCCGCCGGCGTGCTGGCGACGATCAGCCCACTCAGAAGTTCCGGCCGTGTGATCGCGATCTCGATCCCCACCAGCCCACCCACAGAACTGCCGAACAGCACGCAGGGCGCAGCTTCCAGTGCCTCGATCAGCGCGATCGTGTCCAGCGCGAACTGCTGGATCGAGTAGCCGCCAACCGTCATCGACGACTGCCCCGTGCCGCGCTGGTCGAAGCGGATCACGCGACGCCCCTCGGCCAGCGCCTCGAACTGGTAGAGCCACTGGTCCATGTCCATGAAGCCGCCCGCGACGAGCAGCAGCGGGTCGCCCTCGCCCGCCTGCTCCACGGCAAGCGTGACCTCGTCCACTTCCACCAGTTCGATCGCCATCAGTCGCTCCGTTCCCGGATCGTGAACCGGTCGTGAAGTGTCCCGCAGCCGTCGCCACTTGGCTAGCGGCCGCTACGGTGTTTCGGGAGTCGACGTGCATCGAATCGCGCTGGTCAGTCTTGCCCTGCTCGCGCTGCTTTTGGTCGCTGCCTGCTCGAACGACGGCGCCAGAGACGCTGACGCCACCCCTGACGACGTTCAAACCTCTCCGCCCGTCGAGACTGACGACACGACCGACAGCACCGATCTCGACGGCGCGGGCGAACCCGCGCCGATCATCGCGGCCGGAGTCTTCAGCCTGGCCGCCGCCGATTCCTTCGAATCCGAGGGCTTCCATCAGGTGATCGAGTTGGACACCGTCGTGGCGGGGGGGCTACACGGTGCCGGCCGGGGCCAGCCTCGTCCTGGTCCTGCGCGACGCCTCGCGTCCGGGCCAGACGTGCGACCGACAGCACCCGCTCTCCGGCTGCGCCACCGTCGATTGGTCGGACTTCGAAGGTCGTCCGGGCGTGCCGCCGGGTGGCGTGTTCGACAACCGCATCGTGATCCGCCGCCCTTCGGGCGAACGCACCCTCTTTCTCAGCGAGGGTGGCGTCCTGGCCGACGCGCCCGACTCCTACTCGCCCACCTGACCGCACACAGCGGTCGGCGGGGCCGGCCAACGTTGGGGCGCGGAGCTGAACGAGGAACTGCTGGGCCAAACCGAGATCACGATGCGGCTGGTGATGACGAAGTTCGCCGACCCAGCCGTCGAGATCGCGTGGGAGCTCTGGGTCGAGTAGCGCCTACCCCGGGTCGGCCAGGACCGCGCCGGGGTTGGCCGACGTCACCTACGCCGCGTAGCGACGCAGCCCCTTCGACGGCACGTCCGGCTTGTAGGCCGGCGGCTTGGCCAGCCGAAGCGCAATTCCGTCATCCGACTGCTCGAGGGATCGTAAGGCCCAACCCAGCCACTGAGCGGGCGGCGGCGCTTCGCCCGGCTAGGCGGGTGCCCCGTGGCGGCCTAGGTGGTCCGTGTAGGTCGGATCCGGCGTGGGCGAAGTCATCCGCGGGTCACGGCTCCAATTCGCCACGCGCCAGCCAGAGCGGGACGACACCGGCCCAGACGTCGAGCGCGTAGTCTTCCTTCCTCGTCGACGGGGCCGCCCTCGCGTACCTTCGCCGACGCCTCGTCCAGCGAGAGCGCGAACACGGCGGTGGCCTTCATCTCTTGCGCCGTTGGCGGACGCAGTTCTTCCCAGCGGCCGGGTGCGATCTTTTCGGTGAAGTCCCGCAGGGCGGCGGTCTTTTCCGCCTCGCCGGTCAACTCGACAGGTTCGCCGTACACGACGACTGAGCGGTAGTTCATCGAGTGGTGGAAGCCTGAGCGCGCCAGCACGATGCTATCCAGCAGCGTGACGCAGACCGAACACGACGCGCCCGGCCGCAGCGCGCGCAGCGCGCGACTGGCGGCGGAGCTGTGGAAGAGCAGGCGATCACCGTCGCGCCAAAACGCGGTGGGGATCACGGCGGGGCCGTGCTCGGGGTCGAACGCGACATGGGCCACCAGCCCCTCGTCGAGGATGGCGTCGATCACCTCGCGCTCGTAGCGCCCGCGAGCAGGCACGCGCTGCACGCGGGCGCGCTCGCGGGGCGCGGGGGCCGGGCTGTCACTCATCGCTTTCCCTTTCCGGGGGAGCAGCTCTCAGGCAGGCAGCGTAGTTGGGCCCGTGCTCGCTCCCCGCACGCCAGAACACACTGCTAGCGCACCAGCTAGGCTCGCCCGATGGAGCGAGCCCCCACCCTGATCCGCGCATTCCCGTCCTTCGAGTCGGAGCACTACCGAGCGCTCTGGATCGCGGCCGCAGCGTCCGCGGTCTCGATGTGGTCGTTGATCATGGCGCGTGCCTGGCTGGCGCTTGAGTTGGCCGACAGCGGTCTCGCTGTGGGCGCGGTCACTTTTGCGGCGATGGCGCCCTGGACCCTGGCTCCCATCGCGGGAGCGCTGGCCGATCGCTTCGATCGGGCCCGCCTGATCGTGATCGGCCGCGTTCTGCACCTCAACTTCGCACTGATCCTCGCCTATCTTGCCTTCTCGCATTCGCTTGAGGTTTGGCACCTGATCCTGCTCGCCTTCGCCAGTGGCGTGGCCTGGGCGATTGAGAACTCCGCGCAGAATGCGTTGCTGCCCAACACCGTCGACAAGAACTCGCTGCTCAACGCGATCACCTTGCTCTCGATGGCGAACTTCGGCTCGCGGCTGGTCGGTCCGCTGATCGGAGCGCCGCTCTTGGCGGGCCTTGGCGCGGGCTGGATCTTCGTCATGGCCGCCTGCTTCTACGCCGTCTCCATCCTGCTCACGCTGCGCCTGCGTCTGCGCTCCACAGGCGGACTTGGCGGAAGCGAGTTGTCCTTCTTCACGGAAGCCCGCCGAGGCCTTGCCGAGGCGTTCCGCTACGTTGGCTCCAACCCCCAGATCCGGCTGGTGATCGCCGTGGTCGCGGTACACTGTCTATTCACCATGTCGTTCGACTCGATGCTGCCGATCCTGGCTAAGCGTGAGTTCGGTGGCGGAACCGGCATGTTCAGCGCGCTGCTGATGGGCATCGGCGGCGGCGCACTGATTGGGACGCTCAGCCTCTCCTTCGTGCGCGACGCCTCCTTGCGCGGGCGGCTCTTCATCGCCACCGGCATCGCCTCCGGGCTCACGCTGGCAATCGCCGGGCTCGCCCCAACGCGGGAGCTGGCCGTGCTGGGGGTCGCGCTGAGCGGCGGCGCCCAGGCAATGTTCGTGGCGCTGGGGTCGGCCATGATTCAGTCCGTTGTGAAGGACGAGATTCGCGGGCGTGTGATGAGCCTCTACGCGCTCTTCGGCGGCGGCGTCATGGCCGTCATGATCCTCAGCAACGGCGCGGCGACCGATGTCGTCAACGTCCGCTACTTGTTCTGGGTGCCGGGGCTGACGTTCGCCGTCGTGCTTAGCGCGTGGGCGCTGATGCACTCGGAGCTGCGCCACATCGCCACGCATGGTGCGATCTACCTCGGTCGTTCGCGGCCGGAGCCAGAAACGGCACTCGTGGCCGGTGGTGGCGGCGGATAATCTCCGCTCGGCTCCGAACCCCACGTACCTCTCACCGCGGAATCCCGTGGCGAGTCAGCGCGGCTGGGTCACCGGCTCCTGCTCCGACTCCGACCCCAGGCGCCATAGCGGGATCTGATAGATCCAGAGGAAGAGCAACCCCACCAGCGCGATCGGAAGCAGGACGAGCCCGTGCAGCGAAGCTGCGAAGGCGATCGCCGATTCCTCAGCGCCCGAACCGGCCACGTAGATCAGGAGGACCTCTTTGGTCGCCCACTCAAACGGACCCACACCGCCGCTTGTCGTGGGGGCCGTGATGATGATGTTGGCCGCCGCTGCTACCAGCAGGTAGACCGGGAAGGGCAGGCCGAGTCCGAAGGCCTCCCCCACCAAGTAATACATGAACGCCTCCAAGCCCCAGGCCAAGGCGCTTGTCCAGACCGCGCCCAGGAAGAGGTTGCGCTCTCCCGTCGCGCCCAGCCCCTCGATCAACGAATCCAGCCAGGTGAGGTTGCGCTGGCGCAGGCCCGGAATGCGCTTCGATTGCGCACGCACCAGGTCGGCCGCGCGCTGCGGATGCGACGCGATCAGATAGATCAGCACGAAGGCTGAGCCGACGCCGAAGATGAGGAAGGCCATCGCGGCGGCGAGCAGGTCCCCCGCGTAAGTCATGCCCTCGAAGTCGACCAGGCTGGCGACCACCCCGACTGCCAAGAAGACCGTCAGCATCAACCCGTCGTAGACGCGGGCCATGAAGATGCTGGAGATCCCGGTCGCGCGCGCGATGCCGTGCCGCTGGTAGAGCGTGTGCGCCCGCACGACTTCGCCCGCCCGGAAAGGCAGCACATTGTTGGTGCCGAACCCGATCGCCATGATCGGAAACAGCTTGTGTGGCGCGATCGGTTTGACGTGGCGGAGCAAGTAGTGCCAGCGGATCGCGCGGACGTAGAGGCCGGCGAAGTACACGCCGATCGCGATCAGAATGAGCGCGATATCGGCGTCGCCGAACGCGCCGCCCACCCCGGAGAAGTCCGTGTGACGCAGAAAGAAGACGATGAAGACGCTGCTGATCCCGAGGCCCAGCACCGCGCGCGCCATGCGGCCCGCAAGGTAGCCGCGCGCGCGCCGCATCAGCGCACCCACGGGGCGCGCTGATGCAGTGGCCAGCTCAGCTCGGGCCGCCGCCGCCGTGACGATCGCGCCCACCAGGGTCGCAACCAACCCACGGCGTACGTGGCCGCGCGCACGCCCGGTCCGTGACCCAGCGCCGATTCCACGATGAAGGCCGCGACCACGGCCACGGCGCCGCCCACCAGAATGTCCGCGAAGTAGTGCTCGCCGAGGTACATCAACGAGAAGCCCATGCCCAGGCTGTAGATCAGGGCGCCCAGCATCAGCGGGCGTGAGCGCAACAGGTAGCCCAAGAACACGACGATGAAGGCGGCCGCGAAGTGCAACGACGGCATGGCCGCGTTGGGATTGGGCTTGGCCAGAGTTGAGAACAGATCATCGAACAGCGACTGTCCGAAGATCTGTGGTCCGACATCCATGATCACGCGGCGGATGCCCTGCGTTGAGCCCTCCTCCGCTGCCAGCCAGGGCGGCACCGTCGGCAGGATGTAATAGAGCGCGACCGCCGCGAAGAATGTGCCCATCATGATCGCCGCCACCCGGAACGCCATCGGTCGCGCCCAGCGGTAGGCCCCCGCCACGATCAGATGCGGGAATGCGAACCAGGTCCAGTGCATGAACGAGGTCAGGAACGAGACGACATTGGTGTCGCCGTCCGCGCCACCCAGGCGCTCCTGGAGCCAGGCGGTGGGCGTCGTGCCGCTGAACCAGGACTCTTCCCATTCCAGGACGTAGCTGGTGCCCGCCTGGATGGACGTCTCGTCGGCGGCGTCGCGCAATTGCGTGAAGAAGAACAGCGCCGAGAGATAGAACGCCCAAAGACGCAGATCGTCCCGCGGCGCGACCCAGAGCAGCGACAGGATTCCGCCCGACAGCACGATCGGGAAGACGACGTCGTGGTAGCCGAATGCGACCCGAATAAACGGGCTGACCAGCGCCGTCAGATAGATCAGCCACGCCCCGAGGCGCAGAGCCTGCCTCCACGTCGTGGGGCGACGCAGATCGGTCCGCAGCGTGCCAAGCCAGTCCCGGGCCTGAACTCGCAGCCCGGACGAGCTGGACCCCTGTGAGCTCGCGCTGGCCATCTCCGCCCCTATCCGAATCCTGGCCGGTCCCATTTACGTTAGGCGAATGGACGAGCGTTTTGCGAGCGAGGAGACTGGCC
>CAUYZA010000040.1:0-13832 GCA_963577225.1 Dehalococcoidia bacterium
GGTACATGATCGGCCGCAACTCGTCGCCGTCCAGATAGCCGACCTGGTGCAGGACCAAGCCCTCGCGTGGATGCAACGAGACACGCATGCGCCACTTCTGCCAGCGCAACTCGTATCCGTCGAGTTCGAAGCTGACGCCCTCGGGCTGCGTGATCTCAAGCGGCTTGAGATCGTCGCGTAGCGACGGCTGCGACTCGGCAGCGTAGGGAATGTCGACGGCCGGGACCGGCGCGTCGCCCTCATCCACGACCTTGAGCACCCGCCCCTCGTTGAGGTCAACGACGGCGACGACGCCCTCGACCGGGCGCGCGTAGCCGTGCGACGACTTCTCGTCGCGCACGTAGCTGACGCCGCGCAAGATGCGGTGGCCCTGCTCGTCCGGGTCGCCGAAGTTGCCGGCGGGCCAGGGGTCGATCTGGATCGTGTCGATGTCGGTGATGCCGCGCCGCTTCATGGCCGCCAGCCAGTCGGCGTCGGCGCGAATCACGGTGTCGGCCTGCTGGAACTCTTCGAAGAGCGGAACCGGCTGGACGCCGGGCCGATGCTGCCACGACTCCACGGCGCCGCTGCTCAGATCGACGATCGCCTCGTAGACGTTTCCGTCGGCGCGTTCGAGTGCGACCACGAAGGCGCGGCGCGCAATCGCGTCGCCGGGCATGAAGGCGTAGACGTCGGACTTGGCGGGCTCCTCCAGCGCGATGCTGACGAAGCGCAGCTTCTCTGAGCTGTGGTGCGCCTGGCAGAGGGACGCGGCCTGCTCGATCTCGCTCCCGCTCAAGGGGTCGAGAGGGTGCGCGTTCTGACGCTCGCCGGCGTCGATCTCGGTCTGGGCCTCTTCGACGACCATGGGTATGTCCTTCCGGGGCAGCTCGGAATCGCCCTGTGGGCGAGTCGGTTGGGGGCATGCTACCAGTCTCGGCACGGGCCGATCGTCCGCATGCTAGCGTTCGCGCACGGCTGAACTTCGACGCTGTGACGTCGATGGCAGGAGGTCCACCATGGCCGCAATGAACGATGCCCCAACCGCGGCGGTCCCGCCCGCCGGAGTGAATCATCTGGTCCTGAACGTACGCGACATCGAACGCTCGGATGACTTTTGGACCCGCCTGATGGGCTTCAAGCGAATTGGGGAGCTGCACCGCGAGGGCATGACGATGCGGTTCTACAACGGCTCAACGGACAACCACCACGACCTGGCTCTGATGGAAGTGCCGGCCGACAAGGCCGGTCCCGACGAGGGCAACGATTGGTCGATGGCGCCACGCCAGATCGGGATCAACCACTTCGCGATCCACTACCCCGACCGCGAGTCGTGGATGCAGCAGCTCAAATGGCTACAACAGAACGACGTCAAGTTCGAGATCCGGCTGGACCACGGGATGACGCACAGCGTCTACGTAGCGGACCCCGACGGCCACGGCTGCGAGGTGCTTTACGAACTCCCGCGCGAGGTCTGGGAGGGCGACGTCGACGCCGCCCTCAACTACGCCGTGCCGGTTCCGACGGAGGGGCCCGAAGCGCTGGAAGACAATGCTGACGCACCCGTCTTCGGCGGGGACTAGGCACCCCCGAGCCAAGGGCAGCCAGCAGAACGACTAGCGGGAGCGCGTCATGGGACTGCGAACTGGGGCGGAATACCTGGCGGCCCAGCAGGATGGGCGCGAGATTTGGCTGAACGGCGAGCGGATCGAGGATCCGACGACAGCGCCCCGCTTCGCCGGGATGGCCCGCACGCTGGCCCAGTACTACGACTTCCAACACGACCCCGCTGTGCATGATCTCGTGACCTACGAAACACCGGACGGCGACCGCGCCCACCTCTCCTTCATCGAACCCCGCAGCAAAGAGGACCTGCGTCGACGGGCGGGCGCCTTCGCCGCTTGGGCCGACGTGACCGGCGGCATGCAAGGCCGCAGTCCGGACTACATGAACGCGGCGATCATGGCCGTGGCGGCGGCCAAGGATCACTGGGGCCAGAACGACCCCGCGCTGGGCGAGCGCGCCTACGACCTCTACCTGCGCTGCCGGCGCGAGGACCTGCTGCTGACGCACACCTTCATCCCGCCGATGGTGGACCGCTTCAAGACACTGTCGGAGCAGGACCCCTATATCAACGCCGGGGTGGTGGAGGAAAACGACGGCGGCATCGTCGTGCGGGGCGCGCGCATCGTCGGCACGCTGGCGCCATTCTGCGACGAGAACCTGTCCTTCCTCTCACCCAACGTTGAAGGCGACGGCGATGAGATCTATGCGCTGGGCATGGTCACGCCAGTCAACGCGCCAGGCATGAAGTGGGTCTGCCGCGACAACTACGACTACGAACGCAGCCACTTCGACGCGCCACTTTCGGGCCGGCTGGAGGAGATGGACACCGTCGCCATTTTCGACGACGTAGACGTGTCGTGGGAGCGGGTATTCGACTACAAGGACGTCAAAATCCATAACCGCTCTGCCCCGGCGATGCGCTTCTTCCAAGCGCTGGGGCACCACGTCCTGGTCAAGAACGTGAGTAAGACACGGCTGCTGCTTGGCATCGCCCACCTGATGGCCGAGACGAGCCAGATCAGCAAGTTCGTCAACGTGCAGGAGCGGCTGGGCGACATCGTGACTTGCCTCAACACGATGGAAGCGCTGGCGATCGCGGCGGTCGAGGGGGCGGAAGAAGACCCACGCACGGGGTTGTATTACGCCAATGAGGCAGCCGTGCAGTCGTCACTGCGGCTCTACCCCGAGTTCTACGTCCGCATCGTGGGGCACATCAAGCAGTTGGGCGGCGGCGGCTTCATGGCCTCGCCGGACGAGAAGACGATCGAGGCGCTGGGCAAGGGCATGGAGCGCTACTTCGCCGGGGCCGAAACCGACGCCCACGACCGCGTTGCGCTGATGCGACTGGCCTGGGATGTCGTCGGCAGCGGCTGGGGCGGTCGTCAGGAGCTGTACGAGCGCTTCTTTTTCGGCGACACGCAGCGCATGAAAGCCATGCTGTACCAGACGTACAGCATGGACGAAGCGGTGGAGACGGTGCGTCGGATCTTGGAGCCGCCGGCACCGGGCAAGCCGTTCGCACTGCCGCATGAGCGACCTCCGTCGACGGCGAAATAGCGCACCGGCCCAAGGCCACTAGGCTGGGATCATCGGGGCCGCTTCGTGTGCGCTAGCGTCGACGTGAGAGCCAGGAGCTTCCGCAGGGCGACGCAGAAGTGGGGGAGGCGCGATGAGCCGGAGCGACGTCTACGCCCTGCTCGAGGCGCGGCCCGACGTCGCTCTGCGCGTGATCGACCATCTCGCCGAACGGGTGCGTCGCTCCGAGGCACAGCTTGAGACCCTGGCGCACGAGCGGCTCGACGCGCGTCTGGCGCTGGTCCTGCTACGCGAATGCGACCCCAGCGATCACGTCGTGCGCGGTCTGAGCCAACAAGACCTAGCCGAGCGAGTGGGGGCGACCCGAGAGTCGGTCACATGCTTGCTCAACCAGATGGCGCGCGATGACATCGTCAAGATCGGGCGGCGCAAGATCACGCTGCTCGATCCGGAGCGCGTGCGACGGCTGGTCGAGCAGTCCAACGACGCCTAGCTCGGCTGAGTATGCGGCTGGGGGCTAGTTCAGCAAGCGTTCCATCCCGGCAATTCGCTCTGTCTCGCGCACACCCCGACGGCGGTAGCGAGAGCGCGCCCCCGCGTAGCTCAGCGCCACGACGAAGACCGCCGCCTGCAACAGCACGATCGTCGCGCCGGACGACGAATCCACGAACCACGAGAGATAGGCGCCGAAGAAGCCCGTCAGCGTGCCGAGCACGACAGCGATCGCAAACATGCGCGAGAAGGAGTCGGTCAGCAGGCGCGCCGCGACGGGCGGGATGACCAGCGCGGCCGCGATCAAGGTCACACCCAGGACCTGGAGCGAGGCGATCACGGTGGCGGCCAAGGCGAGCGAGAAGACCCCTTCCACGGTGCGGATGGGGACGCCGTACGCCCCAGCCACGTCCTGATCGAACGTGGTGAAGACGAGCTGCTTCCAGAAGGTGAAGAGCGCTAGGCCAATCGCCGCCAAGGCGACGGCGGTCACGATCAGATCCGTGTCGGTGATGCCCAGGATCTCGCCGAACAGGGCGGCTTCGAAGTCACGCGTGAAGGTGCGGTTGCGGCTGATCAGCAGCACGCCGACGGCGAAGGCGGAGGTCGTGATGATGCCGACGGCGGCGTCGCCGCTGATCTGCCGCCGACGCGAGGCGCCGTTAATCAGGAAGACCGTAAGCACGCCCCAGATCGTCGCGCCGACATAGAAGTTGATCCCGGCGACGAAGGAGACGACCGCGCCCCCGAAGATGCTGTGGGCAAGGCCATGGCCGATGTAGGAGAGCCGCCGCAAGACGACGAAAACGCCGATCGACGCCGTCAGGGCCCCCACGATCGAGGCAGCCAGCATGGCCCGGACCATGAACTGAAATTCGAATGGCTCGAACATGGCTATTCGGCCTTTCGCTGCTCGCCACCTCGAAGGGCGGCGCCGGGGCGCCCAGCGGCACGACCCCCAGGGGCATCGTCTCCTCGTCGTCCGGATGCTCGACGACGTAGAGCCGGTTGCCGCGACGCAGGACGAGCATCTCCGCGCCGTAGGCCTCGCGCAGCACGGTTTGGTTGAGCACGTCGGCGGGGCCGCCGTCGGCGATGATGCGTGTGTCCCCCATCGCGATCAGGCGCGGCAGGTGGCTGGCGACGGCGTTGAGATCATGGGTGGTGAGGACGATCGAGGTGCCGGCGCGGTTCAGTTCGCCCAAGAGATGCATTACTTCGTGCCGGGTTTTGATGTCGACGCCGCTGGTCGGCTCGTCGAGCAGGAGCAGGTCGGGGTCGCCGATCAGGGCGCGACCGAGGAAGACACGCTGCTGCTGTCCGCCGGAGAGGGCGCGGATCGAGCGGTCGCGCAAATCGTCAATGCTGAGCCGCTCCAAGACCTCGCGCGCCAGGCTGCGGTCGCGCCGGTTGGCCCAGGGACGCCAGCCCATTTCGCGCCAGCGCCCTTGCATCACCACCTGCTCCACGGTGATCGGGAAGTTCCAATCGACGGTCTCCACCTGCGGCACGTAGCCGATCCGCACAGCCTCGCCAGGGGCGCGCTCGTGCAGGATCACCTCGCCCGCAAAACGGTCGATCTGACCCAGGAAGGTACGCAGCAACGAAGTCTTGCCCGATCCGCTGGGGCCGACGACGCCGATGAACTCGCCGCGCCGGATCGACAGGTTGGCGTCGCGCAGGACAACCGTGTCCTCGTACCCGACGGTGACGCCGTCCAAGCTGACGAGCGGCTCGGGCGAACCGCGATCCGGCGGCGGTCCGTGTGCGACGGCGGTGTCCGTGTCCAGGTCACGTTGCACCATGTCAGCCCTCGAACTCGGCGAAAGGACGCCACGTGTCGTGCGTGTCGAAACCGGCCAGAGCGACGGGATCGCCGCCCAGCGCGGAGACCATCGTGCGCACGTTCTCAACCATCATCGCGACGAGCGTGTTGTTGGGGTCTCCCTGTTCGCCGGGCAGGTCGTCGTCGCGCAGGGTGCTGACTTGAATGGCGCCAGCTTCGTCGGCGATGACGCGCAGCACCTCAGAGCGGAAGACTTCGGAGCCGAAGATGGCCGGCACATGCGCCTCCCGAATCTGGCGAATGATCGCGCCCAGATCGCGCGGCGAGGGGTCGTTGAAACCGGATGGCTGGACAGCGCCGATGATCTCGAACCCGTAGCGCGCGGCAAAGAAAGGGAAGGAGTCGTGGTAGGTCAGCAGCTTGCGCTGCGCCCGCGGGATGGTGGCCACGGCGTCAAAGAAGCGTTCGTCCATCGCGCGGAGCTGGGCAGCGAAGGCGCTGAGGTTGGCCTCGAAGTAGGCGGCGCCGTCGGGGTCAGCGGCGGACAGCGCCGCAGCCACGATCTCGGCGTAGCGGATGGCCAGGTCTGGCGAGGTCCAGAGGTGCGGGTTGGGGTTGCCTTCGTCGGCGGGGAAGGAAAAGTCGAAGACGTACTCGTCGGGGTCGATGGCGGAGTCGCCCAGCAAGACGAGTGGCGTTTCAGGCCGGGCGCTGGCTTGCGCCAGTTCAAAAATCGGGAGCTCCAGCTTGAGTCCATTGATGACGATGACGTCCGCCTGGGCGATCTCTTTGACGGCCGACGGCGGCGGCTCGTAGGTGTGAGAGTTGGTGCCCTCGGGCACCAGACCGACGACGGTGACGCGGTCGCCGCCGACGTTCTCCACAATGTTGCGCAGGGGGCTGACGGTGGTGACGACGAGCAGCGCTCTATCATTGGAGGCCCCCGTCTGAGCAGTCGATCCGGCGGCGTCCGCTGCCGATGAGGGCGCGTCGCTTCCAGCGCAAGCCGCGATGACGAACCCCGCCAGAACGGCGGCGGCGAACAGGCCCGGAAACGCACGGCGAGTCGACATGAGGCTGCCATCGGGTCGCATCCCCGCAGGATCGGGGAGTCGTCCGCTGAGGCTACCCGCGACGTTTCGCAATTGCAACTGATTGCAAGAAGGAACGGTCGCTGGCTGCGTGCGACGGGGAGCCAGTGGCTGATGAAGTTGTTCGCGAGACGGACTATCCTGCCCTCAATGACCGCAGACCAAGACGCCAGCGACAGAGCCTGATCCAGCTCGCGAGCGAGGGATTGCCCATGGACCGCTACAAGCCGCGCGCCCCGATGGCTTGGCCGATGGACCGCGAGAGCCCCGACAACGGCTGGCGTCCGCCGCTCGGTCAAGCAGTGATCTCGGCCGACGACCACCTGATCGAACCACCCCACCTGTGGCGCGACAACATGCCGGCCAAGTGGCGCGACTCCGCCCCGCAGAACTGGCACGACGAGGCGGGCTACCACCTGGAGGTGGACGGCCGCTCGTTCGACACGCCTGGCCTGAACAGCCACTTGGTCGAGGGACGGCCGGGGATGGCCGACCAGGCCCAGCGGCTGATCGACATGGACATCGAGGGCGTCGACATCGGCTTCGTTTTCCCGCAGAAGGCGTTGGGACTGTTCTCCATCGAGGACAAACAGAAGATGGTCGCGGCTTACGACGTCTACAACGAATATCTCGCGGACTGGTGCACGTACGACAACGACAGGCTCTTCGGGATCGGAGTGCTGCCGACGATCTTTGAGCCAGAGGCAACGCGCGACTATATCGAGAAGCTCAAGGCATGGGGCTTCAAGGCGATGGAGATCCCCTCCTACCCGGTCGACGTGCGCTACAACTCCTCCAAGATGGCGCCCATGTGGGACGCGATCGAAGAGAGCGGGATCGCGCTTTCGTTCCACATCGGCGAGAACCTGATCACGGGCGGCTCCGGCGCGCTGGGTACGTTCCTGCTCTCGCAGTTCCAGTCTTTCCGCAAGCTCTGGGGTCTGCTGGCGTTCTCGGGTACGTTCGAGCGGCACCCCGAGTTGAAGGTGATCTTCACCGAGGGCGGGATCGGCTGGGTGCCGACGGCCCTGTTCGACGCGGACCGGCTCTACCGCGAGTTCGAGAGCGAGATGCGCCCGCAGCTGGCGGAGCTGCCGTCGTACTACTGGTGGCAGAACTGCTACTCAACGTTCATGGACGACCCGACGGGGATCCGCGAGATCGACCAGATCGGCGCCGACCACGCGATGTGGACGTTCGACTATCCGCACCCGGAGAGCACGCTGGGCGAGAGCCGTCGGATCCTCAAGGAGATCTACGACGTCATGCCGGAGGCCGACGCGAGCATGATCGCAGGCGGCACGGCGGCGAAGGTGTGGAAGATCGAGGACGTGGCGGCGCGGGTTGCCACCAAGCGCGAAGCACGCGACGAGCTGGCGGTCGCCGGCGGCGACTAGCGCTCCTGCTTCGGGTCAGGCGGTCTGGCGGGCGCGCTGTAGAAGAGTTCGTGCAGGTCGGCGCTGACGTGCGTGGCGCCGATCGAGCGCAGCAGGTCGGCCTTTTCGCCGTCGGCGATGGCGACGACGGCGGCCAGTCCCGCCGCGGCCCCGCAACGAATGTCGGTCTCGTTGTCACCGATGAAGGCCGCCGCGCCGGGCTCGACCCCGAGCGCCGCCAGGGCGAAGTGTGCGGGGTCGGGATAGGGCTTGGCGCGGGCAGCGGTGTCCTGGCCCACGACAACCTCGAAGTGCTGCTTCCAGCCCGCCCATTTGACGCCGCTATTCGCCCCAATCTCGCTGCGGTTGGTGACGATGGCGAGCCGGTAGCCTTCGTCGCGTAGTTGCTGCAGCAGCTCTGGAGCGTGCGGGAAGGCGGGCGCTTGCGTGACGAACTCCTCGTAGTACATGCGGCGGAACTCTTGGAAGATCTGCTGGGTCTCATCGGCGTCGGTGCCGAACCAGTCCGGGATGACCTCGACGAAGAGACGGGAGCCGATCGCTTCGGGGCTGGCTTCGTAGCCGTACTTGGCCAGGGCCGCGGAACCGGCCTGACCGCTCTGAGGAACCGAGTCCAGCAACGTGCCGTCCATGTCGAAGAGCAGGGCTTGGATGCCGCCGGGCAGCAGTCCGCTCAACTTAACGACCCATCAGCAGTGCGAAGAGGGCGGGCAGGCCGTTGCAATAGTGGCTCGCACCGGCCTCGCGCAGAGCCGCTTCGCTGGTGACGCCCTTCATCCCGATGCCGCTGTGCAGTCCGGCGTTGACGGCGCAACCCATGTCGGCGGCGGAGTCGCCGACCAGAATCGCGCGCTCGGGCGGCACGTCGATCATCCGCAACGCGTGCAGGGCTGGATCGGCGTGGGGCTTGGCGCGCTCAGCGGTGTCGTTGCCGACGACCGTGAAGAAGCGATCTTCCCAACCCATCACCTCGACCACGGCGCGGCCGGCCTCCTCCAACTTGTTGGTCACGACCGCAACGGACAGTCCGCGGTCGGCGAGGGCGTCCAACAGCGGAATCGCGCCCGGCATGGCCGGGGTCTGGGGGATGTACTTCTCAGCGTAGATGCGGACGTACTCCTGATAGACCCGTTTCGACTCATCACGATCGATGTTGAGCAGGTCGCCCACCACGTCGACCAGGGGCGGTCCCAAGACGCTGAGGATCTGCTCCGGCGTGGCCTCGTAGCCCAAGTTCCGTATGGCTTCGGCCGCGGCCTGACCAACCTGAGGGACGGAATCGACGAGTGTGCCGTCGAGGTCGAAGAGGACCGCGCCCAACTCTGAGAAGTCGGGCTCGTTGGCCTGCGTCATCGATCGCCGCCGGAAATGCTCTTCCGCCAGACGAGCGACCATTGGCTTCCTCGTGTGCTGGTTACGATTGGGGTTGGGGGCGGCTTAGAAGAGTTCAAACCGCCAGGTGGTTTCTTCTTCCGAGTCGCGGCGCGCGAGCACGAGCTTGTCATTGAAGTCGACGCGGACCAGCAAGATCGGTCCCGGTAGGGTGCATTGGATCGCACTGGGCTTGGCGGCTTCCTCGGCTGCCAGGTCGACAGCTTGGGTGAGCTCAGCGGCAGTGACGCCAACCGCTAGGGCCGCCTCGTCGACGGTGTCGAAGGTGGCGCGTGTCGTCATCGTCGCTCCAAACTCAGTCGTCGCGGAGGCTGCGGCTCGCCACTGGGCGCGCGTTCCGGCCGGCTCGCTGAATCATACGGTAGGCCAGGTAGAAGAACACGGCGTTGATCGGCCAGCTGACGACGCGGCTAAAGATGAGGTAACCGTCGGTGTCTAGCGCGTCGAGCAGGAAGACCCGCGCGATGCCCGTCGTCAGGTCTTTAGCCGCCAGCATCAGGGTGACCTGGACGAAGACCCGGTCGCCGTAATGGAGGTAGCGGGTCAGCCGCGGGAAGATCTCGCAGGCCAACAAGCCAATGATCGGCTTGCCGATCAGCACGCTGCCCAGCGCAACCAGCACGGTGATGCCATCGCCAATGGGGTCATTGGCGAGATAGGCCTTCTCGGAGTCGAGGATGAGGCCCGCAACCGCCGAGCCCGAGACGATCACCAGCCCGGCCAGTGCGATCCAGGCCAGGATCCCCTTCTCGCGCTTGCGGTTGAGATAGAAGATGATGACCGCCGCCGCGAAGCCAGCCCCGATCGCGATCTGCGACGACGCGATCTGGCGCGTCGCCCAGAAGATCAGCACCGGCAGGATGCTCCACCAAACGGCCGGGTCGATTGAGGCCTGCACGGGGTCGTCGTCGATCTCGGACGTTCGGGCCGCGGCCGCATCGATTGATGTGGCCTGCTCGAAGACGCTTTCCTCAGGCGGCTCCACGTGGTCTGGCATGGACGCTAGGATACGCTCGGCGGGGTGGGGTGGGACGTAGTCTCGGCAGCGATCAAGCGAGCTGATGGCCGCGAGGCGGTCCCTGGAGGTGTTTTGATGGTGCGCACGGAAGACATTCATGAGGGGCTGGCGAGCATGGAGATGCCCGATTGGGGACCCACGACGCCGGTCACGGCGCCGCCGCTGAGCGAGGCACGAATCGCGCTGATCTCGACGGCCGGGCTGAAACGCACCGACGACCGTCCGTTCCTGCCCGGCGCGAACGACTTCCGCGTCCTCCCCGGCGATCTCGACTTCGCCGATCTGCAGCTCAACCACGTCAGCGTCAACTTCGACCGCAGCGGCTTCCAACAGGACGCCAACGTGGTCTTTCCGCTGGAGCGGCTGCGCGAGTTGGAGTCGAGCGGGGAGATTGGCTCCGTCGCCGCCTGGCACTACTCGTTCATGGGCGCGACGGATCCGGAGAAGATGGATGAGACCGGCGCGGAGGTGGCGCGCCTGTTGCAGGGGGATGGCGTCACGGGCGCGCTGCTGATACCTGTTTGACCGTTTTGCACGCGCGCCGTTGGCGGGCTGGGACACATCATCGAGCGGGCCGGGGTGGCGACGACGCAGCTCAGCCTGATCCGGCCGCACACCGCGTCGTTGAAGCCGCCACGAGCACTCTGGGTGCCGTTTGAACTCGGCCGCCCGCTGGGCGCGCCCGGCGACGCCGAGTTCCAGGGCGACGTGCTGCGCGAGGCCCTGGCGCTGCTGGAGCGCGACGACACGCCGGTGCTGGAAGACTTCGACCGCGATGCACCGGCGAGCGCGGGCGAGACCTGGGCCTGCCCCGTGCAGATTCCCAGCCCGGCCCCGGAGACCGAAGCCGAAGCCCTGCGCAACAATGTGCTGAGCGAAATCCGCATGCTGCACCCCTGGTACGACGAAGGACGCAAGGTCCGCGGCCGAAGCGCCTTCGGCGTGGCCGGCAAGAGCGTCGAGGCAGTCGAAGCGATCGCCGCCACGCTGGCCGAAGCGGCCTCGGGTGCGGAAGTCCAGCCCGAAGGCTTCTCGCAACCGATGCCCATGCTGCTCAAGTATCTGGCCGACGACATGAAGACCTTCTACTACGAGGCGGCGGCGGCCCGCCCGGGCGCGACACCATCGTCGGCGGAGTTGAACGACTGGTTCTTCCGCGAGACGCAGTTCGGCAGTGATCTCCTCTACCAGTTGGCCGAACAGGTGGAACCGCTGGCGCGCACGATCATCCCGGGCGCGTACGTCCGCGCCTAGCGCAGAGCGGCGCAGATCACGGAACAAAGGCGTCGGAGGCAACAGGCGGGCCGCAAGTGGCGCGCAAACCGCCCGCAAACCGATCGCGGGCGGGTAAAGTCGCGCCATGACGGTGCATGTCCTGCCCGCGGTCGTCGCGATCCTGCTGGGCCTCGCCGTGAGCGGCGCGCTCGACGTCACCACGTCGAGCGGGAACACCCACGTCGTGATGTGGCTCGCGTTCGCCTTCAGCCTGGCCCTGGTCGCGCGCGACGCGGTCTTGGGCGGCACGTTCCTGCGCTCGGACAGCGAGTCCGGCCGCTCGCCGCTCCAGTTCCGCCAGGGCGACCTCCAGATCCGCTTCTGGCAGTTTGAGCCGGTTGCGACGACCGTCGCGATTCTTCTCGGGCTGCTGGCCGAGCAAGCGGTGGATATGCGCTCGAACGGTAACGACCCCAGCGCCGCGATCAGCAGCGCCATGTGGGCGGCCTTCGCGCTCAGCCTCTTCCTGGCGATCGGCGGGCGGCTCAGCCGCCGGCCACGACACCGCCGCAAGCGCCAAGAACGCCGCGAACGGCGGGCCGAGCAATGGGAAGAGATGGGCGAGGAGTTCGAGGCGCGCTTCGAGCAGATCTTCGAAGACATCGAGCAGCGCTTCCGCGGCCGCCGCGAGTAGCGCGGGGCGGCTAGCCCATGTCGGCGGCGCCAAGTGGATCGTCGTCGTCGAAGGGCGATGTGAAGTTGATCCCTGCCGCGGCGAGATCGCCGCTGAGATCTTCGCCCTTAGGCCGAATCCCGCGACCCAGCCAGTCGGTCATGTCCAATAGCGTGCCGGCCGATTCCGACAGCGAGAAATCGCAGTGCCCGGCCCGCCGCACGGCTCGCTGGACCAGGTTGGCCTCGTCGCCGGCCTCGCACACGAGGCGACCGTAGGACTGGTCGAGCGAGATCGGAGTGAACAGGTCACCCGTACCCTTGACCGTCATCAGTGGCACCTTGAGCGATCCGCTGGCGGGCCCGAGTGCTGGGTTCTCACGCGTGCCCAGTGGCGGCGCGAAGCGGATCACTTGCTCGTTCAGCGCCGTCGCGTCGAGCGCGACTTCCGGGCCCGCCCGGTAGACGACCTCGCGAGTGTCGAAGGCGACCGACGTCGCATCGTGCGCGATGACCGAGCCGGGCGCCAGTGACTGGCCCGAGGCGAAGACTGCGGGCCAGACCGTCGTGCCCAGCCCGAAGTTGGCGTCCCATTGTTCGGCCAGGCCCTCCTCGAAGCCCCAACGCTCGCCGCCCGTCATCTCCCGAATGACCGCGACGAACTGCTGGCCAGGGGCCGTCAACGTCAGCCCGCCGGCGCCATCCGGCTGGCCCAGTTGTCGGCCCCACTCGGTGAGCCCGGTCGCGTCGACGTGGGACGGCGGCTGACCGATGAAGTGCATCGCCAGCGCGTGAAACGAGGCCAGGTAGTCCACCACCTCGACGTTGGAGAGCGCGCCGCAAAGCGCGATCGCGCCGTCGATTTCGTCGGGGAACTCCTGAGCCATAAGTTGGGCCGTAGCGCCGCCCATCGAAAAGCCGGCACAGACGGCGGTCGTCGGCTGGCCGAACTCAGCCACAAAGAGGTCCTTCGTCTTGAGCAGGTCGTCGACGCCAAGGGCCGTGACGAAGCCGTTCGCACGGTACGTGCTGGCCAGCCAGCCGATGCCGGCCGACAGCAGCAACTGGCGGAAGGGCATCGCGCCGAAACCGAGCTGCGGGTTGAAGCCGGTCCCTTCCTCGTTCAAGCCGGAGAAGCCGCGCGCCCAAAGCAGGAGCGTGCCGGTCCAGTTGGCGGGCACTTCCATGCGGAAAGCGGCCCGTTCGTGAATGCCGAAGCGAACGCGCGAGCCGAGCAACGGGCTCAACGTCGGATCGGGCAGGAGGCAGTCGTCGCACTCGCGGTCGGGATCGAGTTGGCGGCGCAGCGTCGGGAGCGGGGGTTGGACAGGCGGCTCGGCGGCCGTCTGTTCGACCGTCCTCTCAGCCGTCTGCTCGGCTGGGGTGTCGGCCTCCGCTTGAGCTTCCGCCTGCGGCTCGGCTTGAGTTTGTTGGGGCGCGTCGGCGACGGGAGCCGCCGGCTGGTCGTCGTCGTCGCCGCCACAGCCGACTGAGGCTATGCCGACCGCGCCGACCGCGCCGCGCGCGGCCGCGCGTACAAACCTGCGACGCGAAATCGTCCTCACCCCTACTCCTAGTCCTTACCCCGTACCCACGTCGACGGGCGCGATGAGCTCGAAGTCTAGGCGTCGCGTGGGCGCGCCGGTTCCCGTCGAGAGACCCGGCGTCGCGGCTGAGGATCGTCCTGC
>CAUYZA010000041.1:0-13781 GCA_963577225.1 Dehalococcoidia bacterium
ACTGCGGCTCACCTCCCGCGTGGACCATCGCGCGTGTCCCTTCGCCTCAATAGACGCGGCAAGGGTGTCCGTTTCACTCCAGGATGGGCGCGAGCGGATCACCCGCTGCGTCTCCACCAGTCAGACGAACGTGGAAGAACGCTGATTGGGGCGCGTTAGGGGGACCAGGCAGGGAACAGGTCCGCCGCATCGTTCACCGTCAGTTGGCGTACGTCCGTGCCATCGGACCGCATCGTGGAGATCCCGAAGGGACCGCCGGGACTGGAGGCGAATGCGATTCGGGTTCCATCAGGGGACCAAGCGGGGGTGAAGTCATACGCATCGTCATCCGTCAGCTGGCGCAGGTCCGTGCCACCGGGGCGCATGGTGTAGATCTCCCAGGCGCCGTTCCGATCGGAGACGGAGGCGATCTGTGGCACCGTCGGCCGGGCGTGCGCCGTGACGCCGTCTGCGCCCCACAGCGTTCCGAGCAGGATGAAGAGAACGGCCGCACCACGTCGCATGCGAGTCGCATTTGGGTCGGGTCCGCGCCGGACTCAACGGTTCTGGGATGCGGTCGAGAGACTAAGCCGCCAGGCTATTCACGCCAACCAAAGGTCGCTGGCCACTCCTCCTCGGCTATGGCGCGCCGCTACTCCGCCACCTACGATGCGGCCAAAGTGGCGGAGGCCCATGCGGCGTTCAGCCCGGCGGCCCGACTGTGCGCCAGCGGGGACGCCGTCGGTTAACCCCCTGCTCCCCAAGCAGAGGGTCGCGTCTCACCAGGCACGATGGCTCAATCGTGGGGGTAGCCCACGCGGTCCTCGCGGGTCCCCCTCGGTCGCCGCCAGCTAGACTCCGTGTGCGTCCCAGTAGTGAGAGTGGAGCGTGACATGGTCAAGTTCGGACTGACGTTGTCGAATCGCGGCGTGATCACGGGGTCGAGTACGCTCGCTGACATGGTTTCGCTCGCGCGCCAGGCCGACGCCAACGAGGCCTGGGATTCGATCTGGGTCGGCGACTCTATCCTCGCGAAACCGCGGCTTGACGCCATCGTCTTGCTCGCGGGACTCGCGCTCCAAACGGAGCGTGTGAAGCTTGGGCCCGCTTGCTTCGCCAGCACGCCGCTCCGCCCGGCCCTCCAACTCGCGTATCAGTGGGCCTCCCTCGACTACCTCTCGGGGGGGCGCACGATCTTCGTCGCCTGCCAAGGCCGGAGTGCGACCGGCGGCGGCGACTTTGCGCATGAGTTCGCGAGCCTCGGCGTGGAGCCGACGAGCCGGATGCGCCGGATGGAGGAGGCTATCGAGATCATGCGGCTCACCTCGTCCCAAGAAGATGCGTCGTACGCGGGCGAGCACAACCAATTCGAGCACGTCACGATCGAGCCACGCCCCGTCCAACAGCCGCTCCCGATCTGGGTGACCTCCAACCCCCGCCCCACGCACGCCAAGCTGCGCGAGCGGGGGCTGCGGCGGGCGGCTCGCCTTGGCGATGGCTGGATGACGACCGGCCAGACCCCCACGATCGTGGCGGAGTACCTGGCGGACATTCGGCGCTATGCCGCGGAGACGGGACGCGAGTTGGGTAGCGAGTACGAGGTGGCGGTCTACTACAACGTCAACGTGAACGCCGACCGCGAAGCGGCCTTGGTCGAGGCGAAGCGCTATCTCGACGCCTATTACACGACGGACTACGCCCGCCCGTTCCTCGAGACTTGGGTGGCTGCCGGATCAGCCGAGCGTTGCATCTCCGATATCCAAGCCTTCGTCGACGCAGGAGCGACGACGATCACCTTGCGCTTGGTCAGCTACGACCAGGAGGCGCAGTTCCGGCGGGTCACGGACGAGATCCTGCCGGCCTTCGCCTAAACGGCGTTCAGCACGATCCACACATCGTGCGCGGAAGTCCGCTCCGATGCCACGCCAAGATCTGTTGCGAACATTGACGGCGCTACTGACGATCCGAGCGACCATGGCTGACGACCTTTCTGGCTAGGGTCTGGGGCTCAGCTGTCGTCTAAGTCTGCGGTCTCCAGCTTGCCATCTCCTCGTCAGCAAATAGCGCCGCGGTTAGCGGGAAGCAGAAAAATGCCCCATACCAGGACTGAAAACGGGCCGCTTGCCTCCGCGTCTTAATCTGCGGATCTAGGCATGTAGTCCGCGTTGTAGGCCTTCGCCTGGATGGCCCAGAGATCCCCCGTGTGCGTCTCCGCCACCAGGTCGATGCCGGTATCCGGGCCCCACCGCTCCGGCCAGTCGTCCCAGAGCCAGACCTGTTTGAGCTGGTCTGCGTAGACCGGGTCGGTTTGCAACCACCACTGACAGAGGCGCTCGAACGCCGCCCCTTTCGCGTGGGGCTCGCTCGGCAGGCTGGCATTGACCGTTTCAAACGTCGCCATGACAGGCGCAGGTTAGCGAGGACCGGGAATCCGGGGCGAGCAACGGTGCGCGTCGGGAACGGGGCTGGCAAAGGGCCCGCGTGACCGGCTCAGTAGCGGCTAGAAGCTTCGAACCCAAACGCGTTAGGGGGACCAGTCGGGGCGGATGTCGGTCCAGCTGTTCACCGTCAGTTGGCGCACGTCTGTCCCATCGGTCCGCATGGTGTAGATCTCCGAATCGCCATCGCGGGCGGATGGCGGCGGGAGATCCCCCAGCCGTCAGCAATTTCACGATGTTTTTGGAGTAACGCCCACCCCGGCGCCGGCCCCGTCCCAGCCGGGGATCCCCAACCCGACCACGCGTTGGTCACAACATGGCACCAATTGATCGCCCACCTCTACAGAAAGGCCAGGAGACTAGTGCACGAAAAGCCCATGCCTTGGGGGTTTTGCGTGGTGCGCCCGGAGGGACTCGAACCCCCGACCCTCAGATTCGAAGTTCCTTTAGCACAGATCGGCAAGAGTAGGATCCGGTCCCATCCGGTCCGATTTCATTGGTGATCTTAGAGGATTTAAATCCGCTCACGTAGGGTGGAATATGGGCACACTTGTGCTCAAGATGTGCTCAAGCAGGACTTGCCAGAATGCTGATGGTGCCTAGAGCGCGCGTGGCTGGACTAGCATGCGGCGACGAATCCAAGAGCGACGTGATCGAGAGGAGTGGAGATGCCACCGATTCCGAAGGCGGGCACCGTCGCTGTGACGGGTGCTGCCGGCTTCATTGGCAGTTGGGTGGTGCGGCGGCTGCTCGACAAGGGCTACCGGGTGCGGGCCTGCGTCCGCGACGCCGACGATCCGGAGCGAACGACGTTCCTGCGCGAGATGCCAGGCTACGTCTCCGGGCGGCTCACCCTGCACTCCGCCAACCTGGACGACGACGGCTGCTTCAAGGAGATCTTCAAGGGCTGCCACGGCGTCTGCCACGTCTCGCACGTGAGCACTTACGACGATCACGAGTACGTGCGCCGGGTCTGCGACCACATCATCAAGAGCGTCAACGAGTCTGGCACGGTGCAGCGGGTGATCGTCACCTCCAGCATCGCTGCCGTGATCTCGGAGGCGGACATCTACGAAGTCCAGCGGCGGCCGGTCTTCTACGAGGATCGCTATCCGGACGAGCAGAACCCCAAGCGCACGCCAGAGCGGGGCCAGGGCTACTCGATGGGCAAGGTGATCGCCCAGCGCGCCTTCTCCGACGCCGCCGAGGCGAACGGCGAGTGGGACGCGATCACCTGCTGCCCGGCGGACAACGTGGGGCCGATCCTGTCGGCACATCAGAAAGACATGGGCCCGTGGCAGCACCACATCGAAACCATGCTGCTGGGCGAGTATGAGCAGACCGCCGTCTATCGGCCCTGGATGCTCGTCGATGTCCGCGACGAGGCCGAGTGCCACATCCGCCTGCTGGAAAGCGTCCACGTCCAAAACGGCGAGCGCTACATCGCCTGGTCCACCGAGACGCGCAACGTGGAGGACATCGCCGCCCGCATCGACATCCTGCTCCCCGAGATCGGCCTCGCGCCGCCCAAGTTGGTCGACAAGCACCCCGAGCGTCACCAGGCGCGCGAAGCCGAGTTCCGCGACATCTGGTCCCTCGCCGACCTGCGCAACGATCGCATCCGCGCCGTCACCGGGGTGGAGTTCCGCCCGTTCGACGAGTCCCTGCGCGACTGTGTGGAGTCGCTCATCTCCGTCGCGGGGGTCCAGCCCAAGCGTCGCGAGAACTTCCAGCCTGTCAACTGACCTTAGAGGGAAGCACGAAAAGCCCTGGCATTGGCGGTTTTGTGTGGCGCGCCCGGAGGGACTCGAACCCCCGACCCTCAGATTCGAAGTTTGGGTGCACGGGTCCCACCCTCTCCCAGGGCCCTTGGCCACAACGTGGCCACAAAATCCCACCCGGACTCGGGGGGGGGCACCAGCCCGAGCTGGAGACCGTGTGGTCACGTGCCCCAAGCGGTCTCGACGGGGGCGTGCGGGGTGTGGGGGTCGGACGGCGGCAGGCGTTAACTCACCCTTGGGGGACTGGCTGCGCCTGCACCGTCGCGGAGAGGCCCCACCTGGAGGGCGCCGGCCAGCGCGTTGCTGGCAATCACCCCACCGCGACCCGCTGCTCCAAGCGGATCGTCACCCCGAACGCGGACTCGGCCCCGACCTCGCGCGCGCTGGCCGCGTCAGCGGGGGTTCGCAGCGCCACGCCGTGAGTATTCAGGCGAGCTTCGAGAGCAGTGATATCGTCCGACTCGAGCACGATCTCGAACATCCCTTCCCGTTCTGCGAGGAAGCTCGCGATCCGCGAAGCGAACGGCCGCGTCTCATCGAACGGAGAGACGAGCTCGATCACGCCTCCACTCCCTGGTCGGCAGTGCGCCGCTCGAACGCCTCGCGTGGCATCGGGTGGAAGCTCCTCGAGCGCCATCGCGAACTGGTCGCGGTAGACGGTCACCGCGTGGTCGAAATCGCGCACCGCGATCGTCACTCGCGTGATTCCGGTGACCAGTTCCGCCGGAGGTGGCGGCGCGGCAGCCGTCGGAGTCGGGTAGACGCGGATCAACACGCCGTGAGTCGATCGAGGATGCACGTCGCGTCCGCCCGCGCCCGGCATCAGTGGGAGCACCGCGAGGCCGCGGCACAGCAGCTCGTCCGCCTCAGCATCGGGATCCGGTGCCTCGAGCATCAACGCGAATAGGCCCTCCCCTCGGTTGTCGATGAACTTCTGTAGACTGGCGTTCAGTGAGGCGCCGGGATCGGCGGGCGACATGAGCTCGACGTTGCTGCCGTTGCCCGGCGTACACATGGCGATGCGAACGCCGAGGCTCTCCACGGCGCCAGCCACCTCGTTCACCGGCATGGCGAAAGCGTCGCGAAATGTGGCGGTTGCCACGTCCATGTCGCGCACGGCGATGGCGATGCGAGGCATTCCCGTAATCATGCGTTTCTCCTGCCGCGTGACCATACGCCACGCCGTCCAGGGTTCTTCCTGGTGGCTCGCATCCTAGCCCGGCCGTGAGACGTCGCGCGCAGCGCGGGGTCAGGTTGGCCGATTCTCGCTCGCGGCTAGAGCGACACGATGAGCGGATCGTGACTGATCGGCGACCTACAGGGGCGACGGCGCCATCTCCATCATGAGGACGAGGCGATCCGACCCCCTGTCGGTGACGCCGTGCGACACACCCGCCGGCGCCTAGACGACATCAGCACCGCGTGAACGCGCAATGGTCGGTCGCCGTGACGCCGAACTAGCGTTTCAAGCAGCCTTAATGTTGATTGGGCCAGCGTCGGTGAGCGTCCGGGCGAAGCGTGGCCGCTGCGCCCCGCGTCCTGATGTATAACAACGGTACCTCGCGGTCGGCCCGGTGACGATGTCAGCAGGGTGGTCAGCAAGGGCCGAGCGCAGTCAGGGACGAGGGAACGAGGAATTGCGATGGCGGACGAGCGCAGGAAATTGATGGCGCATCTGATGCGCCGGGTCGGCGTCGGTGCGACCGCGGACGAACTGGATGAGCTCGTCGAACGGTCGTACGAGGAGTTCGTCGAGGAACTGCTCCAGGCCGAGGCGAGCAGCGATCCCGACCGAGACCTGCTCGACCGCTATCTCCCAACCTCGACGAGCCCCGAAGTCCCGACGGGTTGGGCGTCGCGCTGGATCTACAACCTAGCGACGGGACGTCGCCCCCTGCGCGAGAAGATGGCGTTGTTTTGGCACCAGGTGTTCGCGACGGCGTACTTCAAGAGTTCGCATGCACGGGCGGTGGTCGCGCAGATCGACGGCTTCCGTGTGAACGGATTGGACAACATGCGCCAGATCCTGCTCGACCTCTCCCGCGACCCGGCGATGATCCACTGGCTCGACAACTCGGAGAACCACGCGGACGCGGTCAACGAGAACTACGGCCGCGAACTACTCGAGCTATTTACGATGGGCATTGGGAGCTACTCGGAGGAGGACATCAAGGCGGCGGCGCGGGCCTTCACCGGCTGGACGTTCACGCAGCCGATCCCCTTTTACCCCTATAGCATCGGGGACACAGCCTTCACATTCGAGGAGGCGGACCATGACACTGAAGAGAAGGTGTTCCTGGGCCAGACGGTCGTCAACGGCGAGGACGTGATCGACGTCATCGTCCAGCAGGAGGCTTGTGCCCGCTTCATCGCTCGTCACCTCTACAACTTTTTCGTGGCCGACGAGCAGCCAGTGCCATCGTGGAGCGCAACGTCGCCGCGCGACCCTGAGGCTGTAGATGTGCTGACCGAAGCGTTCGTCGAGTCCGACGGCGACATCCGCAGCGTCATGCGGACGCTGCTCAACTCTGATTTCTTCAAGGCGGCGCGGTTTCAGCGGGTCAAGAGCCCGGTGGAGTTCGTGGGGGGCGCGATCAAGCTGGCCGGTGTAACGCCACTCCCCGACCGCTCGGTGGCGCGACTCTCGCAGGCGACGATCCTGATGGGGCAAGCGCTGATGAACCCGCCGTCCGTGGAGGGCTGGCACACGGGCCAGGAGTGGCTCGATTCCGGCACGCTGATCGAACGGGTCAACTTCGCGGTCGATCAGGTGACGGACACCTCGAAGCCGGGCATTGCTTCGATCGTCGCGCGCGTCATTGCTGCGGGGGACGCGACGCCCGAGGAGTTGATCGATCGTTGCCTCAGCCTTTGTGGCCCCCTTGAGGTCAGCGAGCAAACTCGGGCGACGCTGGTGGCACGCGCCGCGGCGGAGGGGCCGCTTAGGGTTCGTCAGGGCGCGATCGAGGCGGCTGAGGGCCGCATCGGGCACATGCTGCAGCTGATCGTGGCCGCGCCTGAATACCAGTTCGCCTAGGAGGCCGAAGGATGACAACTGAGACCAGGAGCGCCCCTCGCAACGAGACACGCACCGGTTTCGAGGTGCTGTTGCGGGCGGGGTTCCCCTATGAGAAGACACTCGGCATGCGCCGCATTACCTGGTATCCGATCGATATCGCGCTCGGCAAGGAGGGGCGGATCTACTGCCTTCGACGCGGCCCCTTCGAAGTGGGCGGCGTGATCTGCACGATCAATTGGGAGGATGAGGACCTGGGCCAGATCGTTCGCCCGCCCAGGCCCGGTGACGGGAGCGGCCTGGAGGGCGGCTGGGTCTGGCCAGTCGGGATCGTCTGCGACGCCGACGAACGCCTGATCGTTTCGGATGAATCCGAGCACAGCATCACTGTCATCACGCGTGAGGGTGAGGTGGTCGCACGCTGGGGCGAGCATGGCAGCGACCCGGGACAGCTTGACCGGCCGGCCCAAATGGCGATCGACGGCGAGGGGCGCTTGCTCGTTGTTGACACGATGAACCATCGTGTGCAGCGCTTCAGCGTAGAGGGTGAGTACATCGACGGATTCGGCAGCCACGGCAGCGGCCCAGCGGAGCTGGACATGCCGTGGGGGATCGCGCTCGACGCCGAGGGCTGCGTCTACATCGGGGACTGGCGCAACGACCGCGTGCAGAAGTTCAGCCCGTCTGGCGAGCCACTGCTGTCAGTTGGGCTCAGTGGGGACGGCGAGGGCGAACTCAATCGCCCGGCCGGTGTGGCCGTCGACGAGCACGGCGACATCTACGTCGCCGACCGCGGCAACGACCGCGTCGTGTTATTCGATCGGAACGGGCGCTACGTCGAGCGCTTCCTAGGTGACGCGACGATCTCCAAGTCGGGGCGGGTGTACCTAATGGCGAACGCCAAGGTGCTGCGCCTGCGCGATATGTGCACCCTGGAGGCGGGGAAGCGCTTCCGAGCGCCAGCCTCGGTGCGGATCGACAGTGACCGGCTCTTCGTGGCCGACTTCGGCTTCCACCGGGTGCAGGTCTACCGGAAGGAGGCGTATCCGCTGAGGGCGGCTGACGTGATGGCGCATCCCGGAGCGCCGAATCTGGAGACGGTGTAGGTCCCGATGCCGTAGCTGAGCGGCAGGAATATTGGATCGCGCGGATCTTGGCACTGTCGAGGTTCGGCGGCCCTGTGGGGCACGGCTAATTAGATCGCCCATTGAAGTGTGCGGCGGTTTCGGTCGCAGGCGCCGATCGCCGGTATCACCCCCAGCCGCTTGAGGATCGGCAGGCTGGCTGGCAACTGATCAACTCGGGGTGGTCCTTGGTCACGTGCCCGCCCCCCGAAACGAGTCAGCCACGCTCGCTGATGATCTCCGTCAGGATCCCGTTCATGCTGCGCGGGTGGAAGAAACAAGCCGGCATCGTCTCCGGGTCGGCGCCCAGATCGATCATCTCCAGCCCCTCGTTGCAGAGCTTGAAAGCCCACAATCTCACCGGGGTGGACCTCCAGGCTGAGACCGTCGAGCGCGACGGTCCGGCCGAACTCCTTCGACACGTGCTCGAATGCGATCGCCGCAGGACTCACGGACTGCCTCCCCGGCCACGGTAGGCGGCACAACTCGAAGCGGCATGGGCCGAGGGCCGGCGCTACGCGGTCACGGCCCGCACGATGTTGTCCTCGTGGCCCGCCTGCACCGGCGACTAGGCCACGACGCCAGCGTCACGCAGTTCGGTGATCTCTGCCGGCTCCAGGGCCAAATCGGACCGGAGCACGTCGTCCGTGTGCTCCCCCATGAGCGGAGCGCGGACAAAGGGGACGTCGCCGTTCGAGAGCCGCGGGGCAAAACCCAACAACTCGATCGAGCCGTGCTCGGGATGGTCGAGCTGCTGAATGAAGCCCCGGTCGCGCAGGTGCGGGTCAGTAAAGAGGTCTTCCATGCTCAATACTGCACTGCACGGGACGCCCGCCTCGCCCAAGGTACGCATCGCCTCCTCTTTCGTCCGACCCAGCATCCAGACGCCGATGACCTCGGCAAGGGCCTCGTTGTGCTCCTTTCGCGCCGGGTCCGTCGCGAAGCGGGGATCGAGTGCCAGCTCGGGCTGCTCGATCCCGATGCAGAGCGAGTCCCACATCCGCTCGGTGGTGCACATGATGAAGACATAGTCGTTGAGACCCTGGGGCGGGCACGGGTACAGGCGCACGGTGGCCGGGCCTGCGCCGGAGCGATCGGGGTTTCCTCTCCCGAGGGCAGGGCGCGTGTTCCAGATCGTGGACGAGGCGCGAGTCCGCATGAAGAAGGTCATCGCCTCCTGCATCGAGATCTCGATCTCTTGGCCCGCGCCGGTCCGCTGGCACTCGACGTAGGCTGCCGTAATCGCCAGCGCGAGCTGAACGCCGGTACCCGAGTCAGCGGTCATCGATGCGGGGTACACCGGGGGGCCGTCATCGGGTCCTGTGAGGGCGATCGCGCCGGCAGCCGCCTGCGCGATGGGGTCAAAGGCCTTGAACTGCGCGTACGGCCCACTCAGTCCGAACCCCTTGAGCCGCCCATAGATGATGCGCGGGTTGGCGCGCCGCACGACGTCGGGCCCGAGGTCGAGCTGCTCGATGACGCCAGTCCCGTAGTTCTCCACGAACACGTCGTAGTGGGGCGCCATGCGCAGGAGTAGGTCCCGCCCTCGCGGGTCTTTCAAGTCGAGGCCCACGCTGCGCTTATTGCTGTTGAAGTTGAGGAAATAGGGCGAGTTGCCGTCGCCCGGCTGCACGTGGCGTCCGGGATCTCCGCGGCCGGGCGGCTCGATCTTGACGACGTCTGCCCCCAGCCACGCCAACGCCTGTGTGCAGGACGTCCCAGCCTCATACTGCGTCATGTCCAAGATGCGCATTCCATCAAGTGCGGGCATCGGCGTTTCCTCTCCGCGGGGCGTTCGTTGACGCCATCCTAGGGTGCGCGGGCCCGTCTTCGTCGACCCTCAGTCCTTCGCTGCTTCGGCTAGACTGCGGCGCGCAGGTTGCCAGGCGCACCGTTGGCCAAGCAAGATCACCACTGAATGAAGTGCCGCGTCGATTTCTGACCGGCGAGGACTAAGCCCCAGCCGAACCGGCGATAGGAGACAGCGCGATGGCAGGACAACTTGAGGGAAAGGTCGCCGTGATCACCGGTGCCGCCAGCGGTATGGGTCGTCAGACTTCGCTGCTGTTCGCATCGGAGGGGGCGAAGATCGTCGTCGCCGATCTCGACCAGGAACGCGGCGCAGAGACCGTGCAACTCGTCGCCGAGGCCGGAGGCGACGCCGTCTTCGTGCGCACTGATAGCAGCCGTGAGACAGACACCGAGGCCCTGGCCGACGCGGCCGTGACGACCTATGGACAGATCGACGTGCTGGTCGCCGCGGCCGGCATCTCCCACGCGAGTTACGTCAGCGGCGAGGCCGGCGACGGGTTCGCGCAGGAGTGGCGCGACGAAAACATGCTCGTCAACGCACCGCTTGAGCGCTGGGAGAAGGTGCTGGACGTCAACCTGACCGGCGTGATGCTGACCGACCGCGCGGTCGCGCGGCGCATGATCGAGGCCGACGGCGGCGGCGCGATCGTCAACATCGCATCCGGCATGGCAAAAGTCCCGATTCGCGGACTGGCCGACTACTGTGTCTCCAAGGCCGGCGTCTGGATGCTGACGAAGGTGCTGGCGCTGGAGCTGTCACGCTACGGGATTCGCGTCAACGCGATCGCCCCCGGCATAATCGACACGCCGATGATCGCTTCCATGGTCGCCGACGAAGAACGCCGCCAGCAGACCATCCGACGCGTTCCGTTGGGCCGCCTGGGTGAGCCGAGCGACATCGCGAGTACCGCGCTCTTTCTGGCCACGGAGGCGTCCAGCTACTTCAGCGGGCAAATGCTGCACCCAGACGGCGGGATGTTCACGGGCTGATGTCTAGCGCGATTCTGAACAGCCTACGTATCATGGACCTCAGTCGCGACGTCGCTGGAGCCTACGGCGCCAAGCTGCTCGCCGGGTTCGGCGCCGACGTGATCAAGCTAGAGCCACCCGAAGGCGATCCCACTCGCGCGATGCCGCCGCGGATCGACGATTCAACCGACGCCTCTCCCGATGGCGGCATCCTCTTCGCCGACCTCAACACCGGCAAACGCAGTGTCGTGCTTGACCCGGAGATCAAACTGGAGCGCGACTCACTGCTTCGTCTCTTGCGCGACGCCGACCTGATCATCGAGTCGGGTGCGCCCGGCGAGTGGGCTGGGCAAGGCATCGACTTCGCTGCTCTGCTCGAGGAGCGGGCCCGTCTTCGTCAACCCGCAGTCCTTCGCTGCTTCGGCTAGACTGCGACGCGCAGGTTGCCAGGTGCCCATTGGCCAGGCAAGATTTTCACCACTGAATGGAGCAGCTCATGTCCCAGCCAATCCGGGTGCACGTCGTCGCCGGCGGCTTCCCACCCGGCAAACACGCCGGGCATGACATGGACTACGCCCGGATGCGCATCCTCCAGGCGCTCCAGTCGAATGAGGATGTCCACGCCACCGTCAGCAGCGATTTCACCGACTGCGACAAGTGGATCGCCGACTGCCAACTCTTGGTCTGCTACGTCGCCGGCCCCTTCGCCGACGAGCACCAAAACGGCGTCATCCTTGATTGGCTCAATGATGGGGGCCGGTGGCTCGCGCTGCACGGCAGCACCGGGGGCATGCCCGAGCGCACCTCCGATCGCGCAGATGGTCGCCGCCGCATGGCCAAGATGCCCTACCACGAGACGCTCGGTGGCTTCTTCATGACCCATCCGCCGATCCGCGAGATGAACGTCACCGTGGCGGATCACAATCATCCCCTCACCTATAACCTGCCCGACTCGTTCTTTGTCAAGGATGAGCCCTACATGACCCAAGTGATCCACCCGGACACGCAGATCTTACTCACCACCACCGATATCGATGTCCCGCCTCACATCCCCGAACTGTATGGCAGCGACCTCTCGCTCCTGCCCGACGGCAAGTCACACGCGTTGGGCTTCGCCCGCACCGTTGGCGAGGGCGCCGTCGCCTACATCTCGCCTGGCCATTGTCACAGCCCGCTCACGAACGGCCAGCCCTCCGTTCACGAGTCGATCTCGCCCGACGGTGTTGTGCCCCTGCACTTCCGCGGCCCCTGGGAGACCGAAGCCTACGAACAGCTGCTCAAGAACGCGATCAACTGGGGCACTGGGATCGACGGATAAAAGCGTTTATTCCGCGCGTAGACGCACGCGCAGCGAGCGAACCACAAGAAGAAAGGTGGCAAAATGCCGGGAGTCGAATTCTGGAGCGGCGTTGGCCGCTGGCGTGCAGCCGAGGGGGCGCAGCGCGCCGAAGCCGCGGGTTGGGACGGGATCGGCTTCGGTGATTCGCAGAACCTGCAAAGCGACTGCTACATCGCGATGGCCCTGGCGGCGCAAGCGACGACGACGCTGAAGGTGGGCACCGGCGTGACGAACCCGTTCACCCGTCATGCCGCGGTGACGGCGTCGGCGATTGCGACGGTGCAAGGCCTGAGCGGCGGGCGCGCCCATCTGGGGATCGGGCGCGGGGATTCGGCGATGGCACACCTGGGCTATGCCCCGGCCTCCGTGCCTGCGTTCGAGAAGTACCTGCAACAGCTCAGGGGCTATCTGCGGCGAGAGTCGGTGCCCTTCGACGAGGACGCGACGCTGGATTCGTTGGAACTCGCCCAGCAGCCCGACGGCAGCCGGATCCAGTGGCTGCGCGAAAGCCAGGCGACGGTCCCCGTGCACGTGGCCGCCACGGGTCCACGCGTGATCCGGGCGGCCGCCCTCTATGCCGACGCCATCACCCTCGCGGTGGGGGCAGATCCGGCTCGGCTGCGCTGGGGGATGGACGTGGCCCACGAGGCGCGGGCCGAAGCGGGACTGGCGCCGGAGATCCCGTTCGGTGCGTACCTCCTGATTGTGGTGCACGACGACCCGGGAACAGCGATCCAGCTCGCGGCAGGCGCGCTCTCCGTCTTCGCGCGCTTTTCGGCGATGCACGGCCAGCCTGTGGGACCAGTATCGGCGACCGATCGCGAGGTCCTGACGCAGGTCCATAACGCGTACGACATGACCTCCCATACTCTCGCGGCCAGCCATCAAGCGGACTTGCTGACGGACGAGTTCGCGCACAAGTTCGGGGTCTTCGGACCCAGCAGCTATTGCGTGGAGCGGCTGAGCGAGCTGATTGATTTGGGGTTGGAGCGGATCCATGTCGTGGGGGCTACGGGCGCCACCGATCTGAACGAGGGCCAGCGCGCGCGGCAGCGTTTCGTGGAAGAGGTGTTGCCAGCGCTGCGCGAGCGGTTCAGCGACAACTGAAACGGAAATCGCTTTGGACTAGGGTCATGCGGTTGTCCTCGAGACCCGCATTCGCCGGCGACTAATCCACGACGCCAGCGTCACGTAGTTCGGCGATCTCTGCCGGCTCCAGGGCCAAATCGGACCGGAGCACGTCGTCCGTGTGCTCCCCCATGAGCGGAGCGCGGACAAAGGGGACGTCGCCGTTCGAGAGCCGCGGGGCAAAACCCAACAACT
>CAUYZA010000042.1:0-13572 GCA_963577225.1 Dehalococcoidia bacterium
GCGCCAGCAGATAGGAGACCCGCATCCGCTCCAGGTGCCGCGGGTCGTGCATCGCCAGCTCCATCCCCTTCACCGTGGTCAGGAACTCGTGGCCGCCTCCAATCCGGTCCGCCGCCCGCACCGATCCCTCCGCCAGCACGTCCCCGATGCCGTCGCGCGTCGCGATCATCTCGATCAGCCGCACCAGTGTCTCCCCGTCGCCAAAGTGCAACTCCACTCCGCCCGCGTCGGATCCGCTCAGCACGCCCTTGGCAAACGCCTCCATTGCCCACGCGATCGTCGCGCCCAGCGAAATCGTGTCCATCAGGTACGCGTTCGCCAGCTCGTTGCTCTTCAGCACCGCGATCAGATCATCCACACCCACCGACGGACCGAGCGACGCCAACGACTCGTACTCCGGCCCGCCGTAGCGCGAGTCCACGCTCCAGCGCTCTTGCGGATCGAATGCGATCGGGACACCCTTCTTCGTCGTCCCCGCGTCCTTCTCGAACTGCTCCACCTGCACGACCTTCTTGCACCGCACCGAACACGCGAAACACGACTCCATCGCGATCCGAACCTGGTCGCGCACCGCGATCGCATCGACCTGGTTAACCGTTTTCATCGCGCCCAGCACATAGTTGTTCGTCGGCAGTCCGCCTTCCAGGCTCTTCGCCTGCATCGCCGCCCCGGTGCCGAACTCATGGAACGCGCGATGGTTCTCGTCCATCGTGCTCGAGACCCACTTCGCGATCTCCTTCAGCGGCTCCGCGTCGGCCACCACGAGCGGCGTGCTCCCGCGCACGGCGATCGCCTTCAGCTTCTTCGAACCCATCACTGCGCCCAGGCCCGTGCGGCCGGCCACCTCATTCAGATCGTTGCCGACACAGGCGAAGCGCACCAGGTTCTCGCCAGCGATCCCGCACTGCGCGACGCGGACCCGCTTGTCATTCAACTCGTCCCGGATCCCGTCTTCCACCTCCAGCGCCAACTTGCCCCAGTAGAGCGTCGCGTCTCGGATCTCGACTTCGCCATCGTTCAGCCAAAGGTAAACCGGGCTCTCCGACATACCATGCACCACGATCCCGTCCCAGCCCGCGCGCTTCAGCTCCGCCCCCCAGAACCCCCCGGCCTCACCCTCACCGAAGCCGCCCGTCAGCGGCGACTTCGCACCCACGCTGTGGCGCCCCGCCCCCGGCACGGTCGCGCCCGTCGCCACGCCCGGCGCGAACACCAGCACATTCTCCGGCCCCAACGGATCCGCGTCGGCCGGCACGTATTTCAGCAGGTTGTAAGCGATCAGGCCACGCCCACCGCCGTACTTGCGGAACCAGGCCTCACCCGGCTCCTCGATCCGCCAAGAGCGGTCGTTCAGATCGACGTGCATGACCTTGTTGTGAAAGCCGTTTGCCATGATCGAATTCCTTCGCTGCCTGGAAAACTCTGGAAGTGGCGGTCTAGCCGCCTGCCATCGGGCTGAACAGGAGGATCTCGTCCGCCTCGTTCAGCACGCTATCGCGCTGCCCGAGCTCACCGTTCAGACCAACCGTAATCTCGCCGCGAATCGTCTCGTCCTCCGGAACGCCCATCGCCGTCAGCATCTCCTCGGCGGTCGCGCCGTCCTCAAGTGAGACGTTCAGCGACCCTTCGTGGCCCTTGGGGCCGAAGCGCCGCAGATCAGCGAACAGCGTGACGGAAACGTTCACGGCCGGATTCTAGCGGGTGCCCCGTCAATCGTGACAGCCGAGCAAGCGCAGCCCCGCGACTCACTCGATCCGCAACCGCCCGCCCTGCCCGGAACGTGGCAACCAGAGAGTTCCATCGAAGCCGAACAGTCGGCGGCCAACCCAAGCGCATCAGGCACCCCAAGCGCATCACGCATAGTGTCGCGGTGGTCGCAATATTAAGGACCGGCGGCCGCGACGTCCGCGCTGACGAGCGGCCGGAACTGCTCAAAGTTGGCCTGGAAGCTGGCCGCCAGGTCGGAGTAGCGCTTGTCGTACTCGACGGCATCCGCCCACTGCTCGCGCGGCGTCAGCATGCCTGCATCTACGCCCGGGCAGCTGGCAGGCACCTCGTAGCCAAAGACCGCGTCCTTGCGGTACTCCACATCGTCCAGATGGTCCTCCAGGATCGCGTGCACCATCGCCCGCGTGTCCTGGATCGCGATGCGGGAGCCCGTTCCGGGCGCGCCGCCCACCCAACCCGTGTTGATCAGCCAGACCCGCGCCTCCGTGTGCTGTAGCCGCTCTTCCAGCATCTCCGCATAGACGACTGGGTTGAGCGCCATGAACGGTGCGCCGAAGCAGGGGCTGAACGTCGCCTCCGGCTCGTCGATCCCCGTCTCCGTCCCTGCCAGCTTCGACGTGTAGCCGCTGAGAAAGTGATACAGCGCCTGCGGCACCGTCAGCCGCGCCATCGGCGGCATCACGCCCGAGGCGTCCGCCGTCAGCAGGATCACGTGCGACGGATGCGGCGCCACCTGCTCCTGGTACGCGTTGTTCAGCATGGAGAGCGGATACGAGCCGCGCGTGTTCTCCGTCACCGCGTCGTCGTCCAAGTCCGCCGCGCGACTGTCGTCGTTGAAGACCACGTTCTCCATGATCGTGCCGAAGTCACGCGTCATGTCGAAAATGACCGGCTCCGCCTCTTGCGACAGCCGGATCACCTTCGCGTAGCAGCCACCCTCGATATTGAAAATGCCGTCTTCTGACCAGCCGTGCTCGTCGTCGCCGATCAGGAGCCGGCTCGGGTCCGTACTCAGCGTCGTCTTGCCCGTGCCCGAGAGCCCGAAGAAGAACGCCGTCTTACCGGTAGCCGGATCCAGGTTCGCCGCCGAGTGCAGCGACAGCGCCCCCGCCAGCGGCAGGTAGTAGTTCATCGCCGTGAAGACCGACTTCTTCATCTCGCCCGCGTAGGACGTCCCCGCAATCAAGATGATCCCCTCGCCCAAATGCAGCGCGATCACCGCGTCGCTGCTGATCCCGTCAGAGTCGCCGCCCAACTCCAGATCGGGCGCGTGCAGGATCGTGAGATCCGCCGCCTCATCCGCCCTGAGATCCGCCTCACTCTCGTCGTTGGGGATGAACATCGTGCGCGCGAACAAGCTGTGATACGCCCGCTCCGACACCACCCGCACCGATCGACGCCGGCTCGGATCCCGCGAGACGGTGCACTCCTGCACGTAGAGCTCGCGGCCCTGCAGATACTCCAGCACCCGCTCACGCAGGTGGTCGAAGGTGTCCTGCTCCATCGGCTGATTGTGAACGCCCCACCAGACCTGCTCGGAGGTCTCGGGCGTGCGCACCACGAACTTATCATTCGGGCTGCGCCCCGTGCGCGCCCCGGTACGCACCGCGAAACTTCCGCCCTCCAGCAACTTGCCCTCGCCCGCCCGCACTGCGTGTTCGTAGAGCACCGGAGTCGTCAGATTGCGGTGCACCGTGCCAGCGTCTGCCAGCGTCTGGAGCGCTACATCCTCTTTCACGTCGCTCGCCATCTGTTCCGCTTCCACTGGCCTCACAGTATCCACCCGCGGCCCCAGACCGGTACAGGCGCTCGAAGCCTGGAAGGAGTGGAGAACGTCCTTAGACGCGTCGAGGTTAGCGGTCGGGTCGATGTTCTGCTGGGCAGGTCCGGAATCGAGGTCCGTGCTGACGCTCTCGTCAAGGAAGATCTGGCCCGTCGGGACCAGCCCCTCCGCTTCAAGCTGCATCAACCGCGCGAAAATCGCGGCGCGGTCGGTCAGGTCGTGCGACAGATCGAGGTCCAGATCGACGAGATGCCCGGGCCACTCGTCGTAGCGGTCATTGTACGCCACGCAGGGCGAGATCACCTCAAGGAAGGCGAAGCCCCGGCCGGCGTTGGCATGCCGGATCGCGGCGTCGGTCAGCTTGTCCAGTTGATCGCCGGCGCCCGAGTAGCCACGCGCCAGGAACGTCGTCGCTGGGATGCTCAGCCCCAGCGAGATGCCGTCAATGTGCTCCCGCGCCGGAAAGCCCCTGAAGCCGCCCTGGCTGGTGGCGAGAACTGCCCCCTGGTCAGGCCGTAGGTGCCATTGTCCATGAAGATGTAAGTGATCGACGGATTGACCCGGAAGCTGTGCAGCAGGTGCCCTCCCCCGATCGCCAGACCGTCACCAACGCCGCCGGCCGCCACGACGGTCAATTCGGGGTTGGCCAGCTTGACCCCGGCGGCGGTGGGCGACGCCCAGCCATGCAGCGCGTAGTAGCCGCGCCGCGACTACGAGAAACCCCTGCCGTCGCCTACGACGGTGTACCGGTCTCGCCCCCAACGGCGGTACCCCGAGGCGTCATCGCAAGAGTGACTCCTTTCCCAAACGCGAACCATGCGTATCCACCTGAGGCCGGCGGCGCCCTCCCTGCGGGGGCGCCCTTGCCGCCGGCAAGCTCACCGTCGAGGAGGCCGAAGCCAAGCTCCTCGCCCAGCAAGAGGGCGGCGACAAGGACATCGCCTTCAAGGGCAAGCCCGCGCTCACCCGCGAGGACTGGGAGCAGCAGTTCGACGCCATGGTCGAAGCCGGCAAGCTCAGCCCCCAGGAGGCTGCCGGCAAGCTGGCGACCCTCTCCCCAAAGCCAGCCGCGAAACCTAGCGCCGGCCGGGAACAATCCCGCTCACACTCGGGATTACATCCAGGGCATAGCCCCCGATGAAGACCGCTGGTACGTTGCCTTCACGACACCAGTTCGTCGGCACTTCAGTCGGCTGCGGCGTACTACAGGGTCTCTCCAAGATCGCGCCGCCAAACCATCTGCCCTCCCTGACTCTGTCGTTTAGGTAGGCGAGCGCCACATCTGCGCCGTCCCCGTATGGACGTGCGCAAAACGGCCATAGATAGACCCACATGTCCAACCCCCAACAGGAAAACGCGGCCGGCTTCGCCGGCTTCGAGTTCCATCCTGAAGTCGATCGCGGCATCGCCGCGGCCGGCTTCATCGACCCGCGTCCCATCCAAACGCAAGCCATCCCCGCTGCCCTCGAAGGCCGCGACATCCTCGGCCTGGCCCAGACCGGGACCGGAAAGACGGCCGCCTTCGCGCTGCCCATCCTGGAGCAGATCCTGGACGAGCCCTGCGAGGGGCCTCAAGCCCTGATCGTCGCCCCCACGCGCGAACTGGCCAGCCAGATCTGCGAAGAGATCCGACTCCTCGCCCGCCACACCAAGATCACCGCGGTCACCCTCTTCGGCGGCGTCTCCGCCGCTTCGCAGCGCGCCGCCCTGCGCAAGCACCCCGACGTCATCGTCGCCTGCCCGGGTCGGCTGCTCGACCTCCACGGCCAGGGCGTCGTCCACTTCGACAACATCACCACCCTCGTCCTCGACGAGGCGGACCACATGTTCGACATGGGCTTTCTGCCCGACATCCGGCGCATCCTCGCCGCCCTGCCCGAAGACCGCCAGAACATGCTCTTCTCCGCCACCATGCCGCGCGAGATCCGCCACCTGGCCGACGCCCTGCTCTACGAGCCCCACGTCGTTGAGCTCAACCAGGACCAGCCGCTCGAGACCATCGAGCATGCCCTCTTCTCCGTCGACAACCCCAGCAAGTTCGACTTGCTCGAACGCGTCCTCGGCGAGGACGGCTTCGTCTCCGCGATCGTCTTCACCCGCACCAAGCACCGCGCCCGCAAGTTGGCCCGCCAGCTCGACAGCGCCGGCCACCAGGCCATCGCCCTGCAAGGCAACATGTCGCAGAACCAGCGTGAGCGGGCCCTCAACGGCTTTCGGGCCCAGAAGTTTGACATCCTCGTCGCCACCGACATCGCCGCTCGCGGCCTCGACATCGAACAAGTCTCGCACGTCATCAACTTCGACATGCCCACCACGCCCGACGCCTACACTCACCGCATCGGTCGCACCGGCCGCTCCGAACGCCAGGGCCGCGCCTACACCTTCGTCACCCCGGACGACCACGATCTCGTCCAGGCCGTCGAACGACGCATGGGCGCTGCCATCCCGCGCCAGGCCTTCGACGGACTCGGCGGCGCTGCCGTCGGGGTAGCCGCTCGCCCCGAGCAGGAGCGCTCCACGCAACGCTCGGGACGCGGTCAAGGCCAGGGTGGCGGGCGGCGGCGCAATGGCGACAACCGCCGCAACGGCAGCCGCAGTGGTGGGCGCAGTGCCAACCGCACCCCCGCCTCCAAGCGCGCCTAAGACGCTCAGCCAAAGACAGCAGTCACGGACGTCCGTTAGTCGTCTGAGCCGACAGCCTGCGCCCTCGCGACGATCGTCTCCGCGCGCCGCAGGTGCGGCACGTCCACCATCTGCCCCTTGAAGCTGAATGCCATCCGTCCCGACGCTTCCGCCTCGCGGAACGCGGCCAGCAGCTCCTCTGCCTCTTCCACTTCCTCGCGCGACGGCGTGAACGCCTCGTTCACGATCGCGATCTGGTCCGGGTGGATCGTGATCTTGCCTGTAAACCCCATCCAGGCGTCCTCGCGGCATTCGTCGCGCAAAGCGTCCAGCGCCTTGATCTCCACGAACACCGAAGCGATCGGCTGCACCTCGCCCGCCGTGCAGGCCAACAGCGTCTGCACGCGGCAGTGCTTGAACACATCCAGATACGTTCCGTCCGGCGCCCGCGCCCGGCGCGCACCGATCGCCGCCGACAGGTCCTCCGCGCCCCAGGTCATCCCCGCCACGCGCGGGCACTGCGGGAAGCTGGGCAGATTCAGCACCCCCGCCGGCGTCTCCGTCGCAACCAGCAGCAGCGACACGCTGTCCGCCGCATGCCCGTACTCGGCTTCCAAGCGAGTCAGCTCCGCATCAATTGCTTCGACTTCGCCCAAATTGCTGACTTTTGGAATTAAAAAGGCGTCCGGCGGCGTCTCCATCGTCCCCCGCAGGTCGTCCAGCCCCCAGGGCGTGTCCAGCGGATTGGGCCGTACGACGCGCTCCTGACGGCCGAAATCGACCTCGCGCAGCCACTCGCAAATCACCCCCCGCGCCGAGTCCTTGTTCTCCGGCGTCACCGCGTCTTCCAAGTCCAGCACCAAACTGTCCGCCGCGAAGCCCAACGACTTCGTCAGCATCTTCTCGTTCGCGCCCGGCACGAAGTGCACGGCCCGACGCAGGCGCTGTGCGGCCTCGGTCTGCGCTCGCTCGGCCATCACGGCTCCCCCGTCGCTGCCGCTAGTCCGACGGCCTGCGCAGCATCATCGCCCCGCGCCGCGAGCGGCACACGATCTCGCCGCGCTGATTGATTCCGCGATGCTCGAACGTCACGATCCCGCGGTCCGGCTTCGACTTGCTCTCCCGCCACGCAACAACTTCGGACTCGGCCGTGATCGTGTCGCCGATAAAGACCGGCGCGGGAAACGTCGTCTCTTCGAAGCCGAGGTTCCCGATCGTTGTCCCCAGCGTCGTGTCGCCAACCGACAGCCCCACGATCAGCCCCAGCGTGAAGATGCTGTTGACCAGAATCTTGCCATATTGCTGTTCGGCCGCGAACTCCGCGTCCAGGTGCAACGGCTGTGGGTTCATCGTCAGCGTGGTGAACAGCAGATTGTCCGTCTCCGTCACCGTCCGACTCGGCTCGTGCCGGAAGGTCAGACCAACCTCCAACTCCTCGAAGTACTTCCCTGGCATGACGCCTCCTCCCTTGGACCCTCTTGGCCCATGCCGCAAGAGAAGCGGCTAGTACGACTTCGGCAACCCCAGCGCCTTTTCCGCAATGTTCGACAGAATCAGATGTGGCGTCACCGGCGCAATCCAATTGATCAACGACTCCCGCAGGAGGCGCTCCACGTGCAATTCCTTGGCGTAGCCCAGCCCGCCGTGAGTCAGCACGGCCCGCTCGCAGGCGCGCTTGCCCGCTTCCGCCGCCAGGAACTTAGCGGCGTTCGCCTCGGGCCCGCAAGGCTGCTCTTCGTCATAGAGCCAGGCCGCACGAAGCGTCATGAGCCAAGCCGCCTGCAACTCCGACCAGCTCTCCGCCAGCGGATGCTGGATCGACTGATTCTGCCCGATCGGCCGGCCGAACACCTCCCGCTCGGCGGCATACTTCGACGCCCGATCGAGCGCCTCCTCGCCGATTCCCACCGCCTCCGCCGCCACTAGCACCCGCTCCGGGTTGAGCCCGTGCAGCAGGTAGCGAAAACCCTTGCCCTCCTCGCCCACCAGATCAGACAGCGGTACGGGCATCTCGTCGAAAAACACCTCGTTCGAATCGACGGCGTGGCGCCCCATCTTCTCGATCTCGCGGATCTGCACGTGGTCCCGATTGAGGTCCGTGAAGAATAGGCTGATCCCGTCGAAAGCCCGCTCGCACTCATCGATCGGCGTCGTGCGCGCCAGTAGCAGGATCTTGTCCGCCTCCTGCGCCGTACTGGTCCACATCTTCTGCCCGTTGACGATGTACTGATCGCCGTCGCGCTGAGCCCGCGTCTGGATATGCGACGTGTTCAGACCCGCCGTCGGCTCCGTCACCCCGAAACAGGTCCGCATCTCGCCCTTGATCAGCGGCGGCAGCCAGCGCTCCTTCTGCTCCGCGGTGCCGAACACCACGATCGGGTTGGGACTGAAGATATTGATGTGGATCGCGCTGGCGGCGCTCATCGCGCCCGGCGACTTGGCCACCGTATGCATCATCACCGCCGCGTCGGCGATGCCCAGGCCTGCCCCGCCGTACTCCGTCGGCATCGCGATCCCCAACCAGCCACCCTCCGCGATTGCGTCGCTGAACTCGAAGGGGAAGTCCCCACTGCGGTCATGCGCCAGCCAGTAGTCGTCGCCGAACTGCTGCATCAGCTTGCCGACGTTGGCCCGGATGTCCTCCTGGATCGGCGTGAGAGCGAAGTCCATGGCGTCTCCAAACCGCGTAACAGCGAGCGGAGTCTAGCTCCGCCGTCTCGTTCGCACAGCCGCAGCGACGAGCGCAGCCCCTGTACCCTATTCCCTCCCAGTCGACGTCCGACACGGAGACCAACGATGACCACCGCTGAGCTCCGAGGCATCCCCAAACGACTCGGCCACGTCGCCCTGCGCGTGCGCGATGTCGATCGCGCCGTCGCCTTCTACACAGAAATCCTCGGCCTCCAGCTCAAGCTGCAGGGTCGCGGCGCGGCCTTCCTCTCCGCCGGCGACGACTCCTCCCACGAACTCGCCCTCATGCCCCTCCCACCCGAGGCCGAAGGCCCCGACGCCGATCGTGTCGGCATGTATCACATGGCCTGGGAGATGGGCTCCTTCGAGGAACTGGAACAGCTCCAGCAGCGCCTCAAGGCGCGCGACGTCGAAATCGTTGGCTACAGCGAAGTCCAATGCAACGTCATGTTCCTCGACCCCGACGGCAACGAACTCGAAGCGATCTGGGAACCCTCGCCCGATCTCAGCGACCGCCCCACGCAACCCCTGACGCCCTAGCAGCGCCCCACCTGATTCGCCCGTAGCGCACGAGCGCCACCTCCCGCGACTCCAGCGCCGTGCAAGCCGTTGTTCCCGGGTTCCAACCGCGAGTTGGACCGCCTCGCTTGCGACGCGCTGTTGAACCAGCGCATCGTCACTTGCACTAGTCCCTCATGAACAAGATATCGATGATCTTGCACCCAGCTGGCTAAACTGCCCCCATGGACGCACCGCCGATCCAGTACGCCCGCACCGCAAACGGCGTGAACATCGCCTACTGGACGCTGGGCCAAAGCCAGCCCCTGATCGAGCAGTCGCAATCGCCCTACTCCCACTGCCAAGCCTTCTGGGCCATCCCCGACGCCCAGAGCTGGTTCACCCATCTCGCCGCCGGACGCCAGCTCGTCTACTTCGACCACCGCGGCTGCGGCCTCTCCGACCGCGACGCGACCGACTACTCGCCCCGCGTTCTCGCGCTCGACATCGCCGCCGTCGCCGACCGCCTCGGCCTCGACCTCTTCGGCGTCGGCTATGCCAGCCCGGCCGCTATCCAGTTCGCCGCCGACCATCCGCACCGCCTCCGCCGCCTTGTCCTTTGGCAGCCCCTCTCCCACGCCGGGGCCCGCTACAGCCAGTTCAAGGTCATGCTGCCCCTCATCGAGGACAACGTGGACTTCTTCCTCGAGGCGATCGTGCGCTGGGGCTACCCCAAGATCACGCCCGATCAGATCTCCGCCCAACTCCGCTGGATCCGCCTCTGTGTCGACCCGCCCGCCCTGCGGGCCGCCTACGCGGCGTACGCCGAAGTCGATGTCCGCGGCGCGCTCAGTCGCATCACAGCGCCCACCCTCGTCTTGAACCGCCGCGATGCTGCCCAACGCGAGCCTGCGCCTCCTCGACGGCACCTCCCCCGGACCGTTCGACAGCGATGATTGGGAAGCGGCCGCGCTCGCCCTCGAACAGTTCCTCGACGCGCCCGGCCCGGACCCGCCCGCTCCAACCAGGGCTCAGATCCGGGCCGAGCAGACGATTCTCACGCCCCGCGAACGCGACGTGCTGAGGATCCTCGTCGCCGGGCAGCGCAGCCGCGACATCGCCGCCACCCTCAACATCGCTCCCGCAACCGTCGCGCGCCACGTCAGCAACCTGCTCCACAAGACCGGCTGCTCCAACCGCACCGAACTTGCTCGCTATGCCGCCGACCACGCCCTCACGCGCAACCTCTGAACCAGCCATCCCAGGCTGACCGCCCGACTACACCGTTTGGTGTACTCGCTACCGTCGGCTCTGTGCGGATAAATGGTTCGTTCTTTCGATGGAAGGCCTTCCGCCCCTCGCGACACTGCTGCTCCATGACCAACGGGATTGAGCCTCGCATCAATAGGATCCGCACATCGTGAAGGCACCCCTCGCGCGCCGAACCAACGCGGGCGCCCATGCCGCTCGGGCGAAGACGGTCCGTCTCACGCAAGGGGACGCCTGATGGGCCGGTACATCGTCCGGCGCGTCGCCGGGGCGCTCCTCATCCTCGTTCTGATGTCGTTCGTGACATTCATGTTGATCAACGTCGTCCCGGGCAACACACTGCTCGCCCAACTCGCGGAGACTGGTGCCAACGTCGGGGTAGATGCGGAGGTCTTGGCCCTCTTCGAGCGCGAACTGGGGCTCGATCGGCCGGTGTTCGAACGCTATGCCGATTGGATCTTGCACGTGCTGCAGGGCGACCTCGTTGTTTCGTTCCGGAGCGGTGGCACTCAGACCGTGGTCGATCGCATCGGTCCACGCCTGCCCATCAGCATCGAGTTGGTCGTCCTCGCATCCCTCATCTCGTTCGCGGTGGCGGTGCCCATCGGCGTGCTGTCCGCGGTCCGGCAGCGTGGGCCGTCGGACTACGCCGCGCGCATGGTCGCGATTCTGGGCTTGGCGATCCCCAACTTCTTCCTCGCGACGGTCCTGGTCATCATCTTCAGCAGGTGGTTCGACATCAACCTCGCCTCGCTAGACAAGCCCGACCTCTGGGACGATCCGATTCAAAATCTCCAGGGCGTCATTGTGCCGGTGCTCGTGCTGGGCTTCGGCTTGAGCGGCGCCCTCATGCGCATGGCCCGCTCGTCGACGCTCGAGGTTCTCCACGAAGACTATGTCCGCACGGCCCGCGCCAAGGGCCTCGGAGAACGGGTGGGCATCACGCGCCACGTCCTCCGCAACATCTTGATCCCGATCGTGACCATCTTCGGGACGCAAGTGGCCTTCCTGCTGGGCGGCACGGTGATCGTCGAGTTCATCTTCGGGCTGCACGGGATCGGAGACCTGTTCTACCAGTCGGTCCGCAACCACGACTACCCCGTCGTGATGGGGACGGCGTTACTCCTGGGCTTCGTCGTGGTGACGATGAATCTGCTCGTCGATCTGTCCTACGCCGTGATCGATCCCCGCATCCGTTACACCTAAGCGACGGCCAGAAACTCCACGGCCCTCGCCCCCGCGAGCAATTCCGGCGCAACGCCTCCCCGACGCTTGTCGCTAATTTCGTCCGCGCGGATACTACGGGCGACGCGAAAAGGACGCTGCGTGGCCCAGTACACGATCCGACGGATCATCGCCTCCATCTTTGTCCTTTTCCTGATGTCGTTCGTCGCCTTCATGCTCATCAACCTGGCCCCGGGCAACGCCCTGCTGGCCCAAATTGCCGGCAGCGGCTCCATCGGCGGCGTCCTTGACTCCGAAGTCCTGGCCCAGTTCGAACGCGAACTCGGACTCGATAAACCCCTGCTCGAGCGCTACGCCAACTGGATCTTCCACGCCATCCAGGGCGACCTCGGCAACTCCTTCGTCAACAACCAAAGCGTGCTCGACCGCATCGGCGAACGCCTACCCACCAGCATTGAACTGGTCCTCATCGCCTCCATCATCTCGTTCGTCGTCGCGGTGCCCATCGGCGTCCTGTCCGCCGCCCGGCAGGGTGGGGCCTCGGACTATGCCTCGCGGACCTTCGCCATTCTGGGTCTGGCGGTCCCCAACTTCTTCCTCGGCATCCTCTGCCTGATCATCTTCAGTCGCTGGTTTGGCATCTCCCTCGGCACCATGGAAAAGCCCGACATCTGGGAGGATCCGATCCAAAACCTGCAGGGCGTGATCATTCCTTCGCTGGTCGTCGGATTCGGCCTCATCGCCACCATCATGCGCATGGCCCGCTCGTCGACGCTGGAAGTCCTTCATGACGACTACGTTCGCACCGCCCGCGCCAAGGGGCTCGGCGAACGGGTCATCATCACCCGCCACGTCATCCGCAACGCCATGATCCCCATCATCACCATCTTCGGGAACCAGGTCGCCTTCGTCCTCGGCGGCACCGTCATCGTCGAGCAGATCTTCCGCGTGCCCGGTGTCGGCTTCCTCGCGCTCGACTCGATTAACAAGCGTGACTACCCCCTCGTCATGGGCACGACCTTGGTCTTGGGCTTCGTCGTCGTCACCACCAACCTGCTCGTCGACCTCTCCTACGGCTTCATCGATCCCCGCATCCGCTACAACTGAGTCGCAGCACGCCCAGGCCCGACTTGATTCAGCGCCGGGGCATCGGGCTAGAGTGCGTCCAGCGGGAGCACCCGATCATGCCATTCACGCGTACCCCGCCGCGATCCGGACTCATGCGCGTCGTCATCATCGCGGCCGCGCTGACCGCGTTCGCCTGCGGCGACTCCAGCGACGAACGGATCCGCTCGATCGACGAGATCTTGGCCGGCGACATCGTCGTCACCGACCTGACCACTAGCTCCGCGGCCGTGCAGCTCAGCACCACCATCCCCGTCGTCTGCTCGGTCGTCTACGGCATCGACCAGCAATACGGGGACCAAAGCACCGACTTCGACATGGTCGGCCGCGCCCACTCCGAGCACCGTCCGCTGCTGCGTGACCTCGAACCCAACACCACCTATCACTACCGCCTCCAGGGCACCACCTCCGACGGCACCTTCTACGTCTCGCGGGACCTCACCTTCACGACCCCTCCCGCCGACCCCACCGACCCTCTGGCCAGCGCTGCCCAGGCCGAGAATCTGGCTGCCCTCGCGGTTGGCGCACAAATCATCGACGCCAGCTCCACCTTCGGCTCCAGCGACACCTGGCGCCCCGAGAACGCCCTCGACGGCGATCCCGACACCGAGTGGTCCAGCGCCTCCGATGGCGACGCCGCCTTCATCGAGATCGCGCTGGCCCGCACCAGC
>CAUYZA010000043.1:0-13418 GCA_963577225.1 Dehalococcoidia bacterium
GCTCCGCCGCGCCGCGGGTCTGCGTTGGGTCGGGGAACAGCGTGTCGTAAACCTCGGCCACCCGATCGCCATACGTCTCGGGCCCGTAGCTTCCATCGTCGGGCATGGCGACTCTCTACTCCGGGAATGCTCTCGTGCTCGCAGGCTATCCGACGGCGTATGCTCGGGCCGATCGAACATAGCCACACCCGCGACATGGGGCGGCGCCCAGAGGGGGAAACCAATGAAGGTGCGCGAACTCGGACACGCCGTAATCAAGGTGCGCGACCGCGAACGAGCCGAAGCGTTCTACGGCGACGTGCTCGGCATGGAGGTCGCCGCCCGCCACCCCACCATGCCGATGACCTTCTACACCCTCGGCAACCACCACGACCTTGCCCTGCTCGAAGTCGGCGACGACGCGCCCCAGGCCGACCGCAAGTCGACCGGTCTCTACCACCTCGCCTTTTGCGTCGGCGACACCCTCGACGAATTGCGCGCCGTGCGCGACGAGCTCGAAGCTGCGGGCGTCAAAATCCACGCCACGATCGACCATGTCGTCTCGAAGTCGCTTTACCTCGACGACCCCGACGGCAACGGCATCGAGCTCTACGTCGACGGCTCCGACGTCTGGAAGACCGACCCGCAGGCGGTCGCATCCGGCGAGCCGATGGAACTCTGAGCGAGCCGCTCGAGCTCTAGTTCTCGCCGGTTTCCGTCGACACCCGACGCCGCCACTCGTAGGCCAGCACGCCTCCGGCTACTGCTACGTTGAGGCTCTCCGCCGCCCCGGTAACCGGCAGGCGCACCCAGCGCGTGACCAGCGCGCGCAGATCGTCGCTCAAGCCGCGCGCCTCGTTGCCCAGCGCCAACGCCACCGACCCGTCCAGCGCATCGCCCTCCCAGGCCACGTCGCCCTGCCTCGAGTCCGCCCCCACGATCGACCAGCCCGCCAGCGCCGTGCCCAACTCCTCCGTGTCCTCCACCCGCACCAGCGGCACACTGAAGATCGACCCCATCGACGCGCCCACCGTCTTCGGATCGAACGCATCCACAGACGGCTCCAGCAGCACCACAGCCGCCGCCCCCACCGCATCCGCCGTTCGGATCAGCGTGCCCAAATTGCCCGGGTCCTGCAGTCGATCCAGCACGAAGACCAGCCCGGAGCTGCTCTCAGGCGGAGCGGGCACCTCCCCCTCCTCCATCAGCGCAAACGTCACCACCAGCCCCTGCGGCTCCTCGCGCTCGGCCAGCCGCTCCATCACCAGCGGCGTCACCTCGTGCGGCGTCACTCCCGCCTCCTCCACGCCGCGCAACAGCCGCAGCCCCGCCTCCCCGCGCAACTGCTCTCGACAGACGAACGCCTCCAGCGGTCGCGCCCCGCGCTGCTGGCGCTGCTCCAACCCCATCCCGATCAACTGTAACCCCTCGACAAGAAACCGCTCCTGCCGTCGCCGGTGCTTGCGCTGCCCAAGCTTCACCGCGTCCACCACGCGCGAATTCCGCGTCGACTCGATCACCTCGTCAGACATGTCGAGCAGCTTACGCTGCATCCGTGCTTGGCTGAGCCAGTCCTCCGGCCCGCGAAGCAGCGCCCTCCCCGGTGCAGGGGTGGAGCCCACGCGAGTCCTCTCTGCAGGGCGGTGGGAAGGTAAACGAGGATGCCCCTAGGCCAGCTCGACTCCGGTGTCCCTACTCCAAGACACCTGTTAACACCCCCCACGACGAACCCCCCACCCACCCTGATAACCTCGACGACGGTGAGCCAGCCAGCCGAAAGACTCTCCCGATGCGGGAAAAACCCGACAAAGTCGCCCTCTTCCTGACCTTCCAGATGGCCCTGGTCTGGGGCTTCGTCGGCCTCATGGTCTTCGGCCTTGGCGACTGGATCGGCATCTGGTAACAGCCGCCCGCGCACCCATCCAGCAAGCCCGCTTTTCGAAGAGTGATCTGAAAGACCCCCGTGCTATTCGCCGATTCCGTCACCAAGGCCTACGCCGGCGACCCCGTCCTGCGCGATGTCTCCTTCACTATTGGCGACGGTGAACACGTCGCCATCGTCGGCCCCAACGGCTGCGGCAAATCCACCCTGCTGCGACTGATCAGCGGCATCGAGACCCCGGACGATGGCCAAGCCGGCCACCGCAACGGCGCCATGGGCTTCCTCCAGCAGGACGCCGAACTGACCTCCAACCGCATCCTCTCGGAGGAGATGTGGGTCGCCTTTCCTGAGGCCCAGGCCATCGAACTCCGGCTCGCCGAAATCGCCGCCCTCATCGACGACGGCCCCAACCACGACACAAGCAACGGGGCGAACCATGATGAGGGTGATCTGGACGCCCTGATCGACGAGCAAGCCAAACTCTTCCACGACTTCGACGCCATGGACGGCTATCGCATCGACAAGCGGATCTCGCGCGTCCTCGACGGCCTCGGCTTCAGCGTCGCCGACCGCGACAAGCAATGCGGCGCCTTCTCCGGCGGCTGGAAGATGCGCGTCGCCCTCGCCCAGGTGCTCGTCCGCCGTCCCGAACACATGCTGCTCGACGAGCCCACCAACCACCTCGACACCGCCGCCGTCGAGTGGCTGATCGAACACCTGCGCGTCTACAAAGGCACCGTCCTGATCGTCGCTCACGACGGCACCTTCCTCGATCGTGTCGTCGACCGCGTAATCGACTTGCGAGATGGCGTCGCCACCTCCTACACCGGCGGCTACACCTCCTACCAACGCCAGAAGGCCGAGCAGATCGCGCAGACCGAAGCTGCCGCGGCCAACCAGAGCCGCGAGATCGCCCGCCAGGAGCGCTTCATCGAGCGCTTCCGCTACAAGTCCTCCAAGGCCCGCGCCGTCCAGAGCCGCGTCAAGGCGTTGGACAAGGTCGAGCGCATCAAGACCGAACGCGACCAGAAAGAAGTCAGCTTCAACATCGCCGCCGCCGGCCGCACCGAACGCGCCGTCCTCACCGTGCAAGGCCTGAGCCACGCGTACGACGACGACAAGATCGTCCTGCTGGACGCCAACCTCGAAGTCGAACGCGGCGACAAAGTCGTGCTCATCGGCCCCAACGGCAGCGGTAAGAGCACGCTTTTGCGCGCGCTGGCCGGCCGCATCGACCCTTCCGAAGGCGAGATCGACTGGGGCGAGCGCGCCCGCATCGGCTACTACGACCAGCACCAGGACGAAGAGCTGGACGGCCGCCGCACCGTTTACGACGAAGTCGCCTCCGTCGCCGAGGGCCAAGCCGACGTCGAACTGCGCAAGATCCTGGGTCGCTTCCTCTTCGCCGGCGACGACATCTACAAGCGCGTCTCCGTCCTCTCCGGCGGCGAGCGGTCCCGCGTCGCCCTGGCCAAATTCTTGATCAGCCCCTCCAACGTGCTCCTGCTCGACGAGCCCACCAACCACCTCGACGCCACCACGCGTCGCAAACTGATCCAGGCCCTCATCGACTTCAACGGCACCGTCGTCTGCGCCAGCCACGACGTCGGCATCCTCGATCGCGTCGCCACCAAGGCCTACGAAATCGTCGGCGGGGAGTGCAGACGTCTGATGGAGTGGAAAGCCTGGACGCCTACCCAGTAGCGCCGGTTCGCCTGCCCTCGGGGTGGCACCCCCGGGAGCGAGCTTTCCACGAGCGACCCCAAACGAACGTCTGATGGAGTGGAAGGCCTGGACCCCTACGCCCTAGCGCGTGCCTCTTCCCGCTACCTTTCTCTCGCCATGCCCACCCCCGACGACTTCACTCCCGACTTCCTCCTCGACGGACCCCCCGACGCCGCTCGCACCATCGTTCTCGTCCACGGCGCCGGCGGCGCCATGGACTCTCCCTGGATGGACGCCATCGCCGTCCGCCTCGGCGACGCCGGCCTGCGCGTCGTTCGCTTCGAATTCCCCTACATGCAGCAGCGCCGCCTCGACGGCAAGCGCCGCCCGCCCAACAGCCCCAAGAAGCTCGAGGCGGCTTGGCACAAAGTGATCGACAAGATTGGCCCTGAGGGACTGCTGATCGGCGGTAAATCGATGGGCGGTCGCATCGCCTCGATGGTCGCCGCCGACGCCGGGGTCGCTGGACTCGTCTGCCTCGGCTACCCCTTCCATCCGCCCGGAAAGCCCGAGAAGCACCGCACCGCCCACCTCGCTGTCCTCCACGCCCCCGCCCTCTTCTGTCAGGGCGAGCGTGACACCTTCGGCGCCCGCGACGAGGTCGAGGCTTACAGCCTCTCCGACGTCATCCAGATTGAATGGATGCCCGACGGCGACCACTCGCTCAAGCCGCGCAAGAAGTCCGGCCGCAGCGAGTCCGACAATCTCGACCTCGCCCGCGACCTAATTCTCGCCTTCGCCAGCGGTCTCGACATGTAGCGCCCGCGGCCTAGCCGCCCGCCAGTGACGAGATCGCGATCATCAGCGCCAGCCCGGCGAACACGTAGCGTCCATACCGCAGCTCGCGGCTCACTGGCTCATTCGCGTGCTCCCGACGCCAGGCGCGCTTGCGCAGCACCTGCCACGGAGCGAGCAGCACGAACACGAATATCCCGATCGCCAGCATTCGCATCCCTGTCTCGTTCGGCTGAGAGCGTATCGGCCTCGCACGAAACGGATCGCTGTAGCGTGTTCTCGGGGACCACATGCACCTGACTATCCGCAACGCGAACGTCATCACCCTCGACCCGCAGCGCCCGTCGGCCTCGGCCGTGGCTGTCGTCGCCGGCCGCATCGTCGCCGTCGGCACCGACTCCGAGATCGACTCCGTCTCCGTGCCCGGCATGACCACGATCGACGCCGAGGGTCGCACCCTCATCCCCGGCTTCGTCGAGACGCACACCCATCCCCTCATGACCGCCCTCTCGCAGGCCACCACGATCGACTGCGGCACGCCGCCCAACCGAACCATCGCCGATGTCCAGGCCCGCCTCGCCGACGCCGTCGCCCAAGCTGCCCCCGGCGAGCCGATCCGCGGCCGCACCTACGACGATTCCCTGATCCAGGACGACCGCCACCTCTCCCTCGCCGACCTCGACACCGTCGCGCCCGATAACCCGATCGCCGTGCGCCACATCTCCGGCCATCTCACCTACGTCAACAGCGTGCTGCTGGCCGCTGCTGGAGTTGATCGCGACACCCCCGACCCCGAAGGTGGCCGCATCGAACGCGACGGCTCCGGCAGCCCGACCGGTGTCCTCTTCGAGAACGCCGGCCGCCTCGCCGACGTCACGGCCCACCGCGCCAGCGAGGACGAGATGGTGGAATCGCTCGGCTGGGCGAGCGAGCAACTCGTCAAGGCAGGCATCACCACCGTCCACGACGTTGGCTCCTTCCCCTTCCCCCGCTCGCTGCGCGCCTACCGCCGCGCCTCCACACGGGAAATCTTCGCGCCGCGCGCCCACGTCGCCGTCGCCTACACCGCGCTCAGTCCCCACTACGGCGATCTCGACGTTGTGCCCCGCCTCGCCGCCGCCGGCATGCAGACCGGCACCGGCGCCCTCTGCGACCCCTACCACGACCTGCCCGACGAAACCGGCATGACGCTCATGTCACAAGAGACGTTCGACCGCGTCGTCTCCCAGGCCGCCGATTCCGGCATCCAGGTCGGCACCCACGGCAACGGCGACCGCGCCATCGACTCCATCCTCGACGCCTACGAGTCCGCCCTTGATCAACATCCCGGATTGGACCACCGCTTTCGGATCGAACACTGCCAGGCCGTGCGCGATGACCAACTCGACCGCATGGCCCGTTTAGGCGTGCTCGCCTCCTTCTTCAACCTCCACGTCTACTACTGGGGCCAGCGCCATCGCGACCGCTTCCTTGGGCCGGAGCGCGGTTCTCGCATCAGCCCGCTGCGCGCCGCGCGCGACCGCGGCATCGTTTTCGGCTGCCACTCCGACTGGTGGGTCACCCCGGTCGACCCGCTGATGAACATGCAAGTCGCCGTCGACCGTCGCACCCGCGAAGGCGAGGTGCTCGGCCCCGAATTCGCACTCACCCCCGACGAAGCCCTGCGTGCGATGACGATCGACGGTGTCTACCTCGGCTTCGACGAAGCCAACACCGGCAGCATCGAACCCGGCAAGGCCGCCGACTTCGCCCTGCTCTCCGCCGACCCGCTCACTGTGCCGCCCAGCGAAATCGAGCAGATCGAGATCGACGCCACGATCGTCACGGGCGCGGTCGTCTATGACCGCGCCCGTGATGGCGGCTCACACCGCGACGAGCGGCTGGCCCGCGACCCGTACCGCGCCGAAGCCTTCGCCTAACAACGCGTCCCCGCCCCCGTTCCGGAACCGAGCAAGGGGCTACGGGGGCGGCACGCCCCCGTCCCAGAACGACACCTACTGGCTCAGGCGGAATGTCTCCTTGCCTCGCCCGGCTTCGCCCCAGGTCTCCTGCGCCCGCGAGTGTGCCAAGTCCGACATCGCGAAGAACGCCTTCGCGCCGTCGGCCGTGGGCTGGCTGCCGGAGCCCGGGCCCCAGGCGCCCGGATCCGCCTCCACCAGGACCGCGATCGTGTCGATGTCTGCCCAATAGAAACGCGAGTTTCGCACGCCGTCGCTCGCCCGCGCGTTGCGGCACAGCGTCAGTGCAGCGTTCGCGAACGCGTCACGGTCCACCCCATCGCGCCGTTCCCATTTCGTGACATGTAGTGGCATCGTTTCGGCTCCTCTTTGCGACTGAAATCGTTCGCACATGAATTGGATCGCGGAGCATAGGTCGCCTGTCAAGATTTGGGCGCACGCCGTTGCGTCGGTCTGGCGGGGCACCCGCGCCACTTCGCGCTGCGAAACCGAGGCCCTACCGCGGTGCCCCTATAATCGCGCGGCCCGCCACCACGGCGGCAAGCTGAGGAGACGCCATGAAAGCCCAAGACCTGCTGCGAGCTCAGTACAAACAAGCCCACAGCATGCTCGAAGCCGTGATCGACGACTGCTCCGCCGAACACCTCACCTACGTTGTGCCGGGATCCAACGTCGGCTCCATCGGCGCCATCTACGCCCACACCGTCTTCGACGAGGACGGCATGGTCGCCGGTCCCACCGGCGGCACCACGGTCTACGAGTCCGGCGGCTTCAAAGACCGTGCAGAGCTGGCCATGCCCGGACCCATGCAGTCCCAGGAATGGTCCCAGGGCACCGCGATCGACGTCGCCGCCTTCCGCGAGTACGCCCAGGCCGTCTACGCCGCCACCGACGCCTTCCTCGCCAACGTCTCCGACGATGATCTGGCAGGCGAAGTCGACACGTTTTCCGGCAAACAGCCCCTCGGCGAGTACCTCGGCACGATCGCCCTTTGGCACGTCACCAGCCACCAGGGCGAAATCTCCGCCGTCAAAGGAGCCCAGGGTCTCAAGGGCCTCCCGTTCTAGCAGGGACTAGCTCGCCGGCGACTCGTACTCCAGCAGCCGATCGATCCCAAACTCGATCGTCACCGAGTCCCCGCCCGCGCCCGACGCGTAGCGCTTGCCCGCCTCTTCGCCCAGGTAGCGCGTCGCCAGCCGCATCCGCTCCTCGTCCGTGAAGCCCGCCCCGATCGACGCTTCGGCCAGCACGGTCAGCGAGTAGTACGGCGTCGCTGCGCGACGGTCCAGCGTGAACGCCACGCGTCCGTCGCGTTCCACGTTCTTGTGCTTCTGCGAACCCCGGCTGATGCTGATCCGGATCTTGCCGTCCTCGTAGAGGTACCAGATCGGCACCGCATGCGGCCCGCCCTTCGGCCCCACCGTCGAGAGAATCCCCACCTGCGCTTCCGCCAAGAACGCCTGCTGTGTCGCTGCGTCGGCCATCGTGAACCCCCGTCTTTGCTGGATGTCTTCGTCGGCTGGAATTGCCCAGCCGCTCTAGTCGTGGAACCGCGGCGAGCGCTTCTCGATAAAAGCGTTCACCGCCTCCTTCGCCTCGTCCGACTGCAACGACGCGCTGAAGTTCTCTGTCGACGTCTTCCACATCTTCTGGAAGTCCGTCCCCACCAGGTCGTTCCAGATCATCTCTTTGACCGTGCGCAGTGTCGAGACCGGGTTCTCCGCGATCTCGGCCGCCAGCGTCACCGCCTCCGGCAGCAGATCCTCGTGTGGCACTAGGCGGTGCACCAGCCCGAACTGAAGCGCCTCTTCCGCCGAGTAGATCTTTCCCGTCAGCATCATCTCGCGCGCCCGCTGCACCCCGATGATCTTCGGCAGCAACCAGGTGCTTCCCAGCTCCGGCGTTAGCCCCAGCGCCGCGAAGCGCATCGAAAAGCGCGCCTTTGTCGATGCCACCAGCACGTCGAACAACAATGGCCAGGTCAGCCCAATCCCCACCGCCGCGCCGTTGATCGCGCCGATGATCGGCTTGCTGCTTGCCAGGTACGCCGGGTCGAACGGCTCGTTGTTCTCCCCCTCCTCCTGCTCGCCTCCGCCGCCGCTGCCGCCCGACGCCTGCGACGTCTCAAAGCTGCTCATGTCGGCACCGGCGCAGAAGGCGCGCCCGTTGCCCGTGACCACGAACGCCCCCACTGCCGGGTCGGCGTTGCCGTCGCGCAGCACTTGCGCCACCTCGGCCCCCATTTGCCCGATGTAGGCGTTCATCTTCTCGGGCCGGTTGAAGCGAATGATCTGCACCCGCCCATCGCGTTCCGTCTCGATCGTCTCGAAGCTCATCGCCTGCTCCTTTGGGCACCGCTGCGCATCCGAATCGCTGAACTCGAAGCGCCGCACAGCATACCCGCCGCCCGTCCGCCTGGCCTATCTGCCATCAGCCTGCCGAAGGGGCCCGCGAAGCAACCCGTTCCCCTTCGTGCGGCCCGCCCCGAGCCCGTGGAAGGGAGCTTGTCCCCCCACACGCGAGATTCCACGAGCGACCTGCCACCTCAGTGCGAACGGGCCCGCACCCCAATCCCCAGCCGCCGCTAACCCAAGCGCGCCAGTAGATCCAACTCGCCGTTCGCGTTGCGCCGGTATGCCCACGCCATCTCCGACACGCACTCGCCGTTCAGATAGCAGATCAACGGCTCCCGTTGCGTCACGTCCGGCTCCGACGCCAGGGTGGCGATCGCCTCATCCTTGGGCGCCCAGCGCACGTGCGCCGGCAGTGGGTCCGGCAGAACCACCTGCAGCCCGATCCCAAACGTGATCTCCTCTGGCTCCTCCGCCGGCGTCAGCACCTGCACAAAGAAGCGCATGCCGTCATAGTCCTCCACCGCCACCCCGGTCTCCGCCTCCAGCATTTCCCCCAACTGCCCGAAGCGCCGCCCCGCCGACTCGTACGTCGGCACCGCCCAGCGCTCCCCGTCTCCATCTGCCCCGTCCCGCCGCACCAACAGGACCTCGTTCTGCTGCTCGCACAGCGCCACCGTGAAGCGACGGCGTTCCAAGTTCGGCATGCAAAATCCCCACCGGCCGCCTTCTGGGGGCAGCTACACCAGAATCGTGTCCTCCGCGTAGTCACGCCCATGCGTCGTGACCGCGCAGGCCCAGTCGACGTCGACCTGTCGCAATGAAACCAGATCGTATCGAACCAGCGCCATCAGATCTTGTGCCTGGTACCCACTCCGCGCCAACGTCGGTTCGAACGCCAGCCCCGCCTCGCCGATTGACTCCAGCACCATCGCGCGTTTGAGTGGCAGCAGATCACGTAGCAGGGCCCGAGACCGCGTCGTCAGTCGCACGTGCCGGAAATGCATCGCAACCGCCTGTCGGCCACGATGGTAGCTCGCCGCCGTCCTCTCGCGCCGCGACGTCACGGGTTGAAATGGGTCGAAACGGTGTGGCCTGAGAGTTGGCTAGTCGATCAATTGCGCGAAGCAGATCGCGCTGCTCATGCGGGACGAAGATGAAGTTGCGCAGGCGTATGCCTTGCGGCGCGCCAGGTTCACGTTGGCTCGGATCCTGGTAGCTCGGGAGGAAGCGATCGATCGGGAGCAGGCGACCCTCCATGAGGAAGTAGCCGCCGTAGTCCAGCGACTCGAAAAACGCGCGGCAGTCGGCGATGCTGTCCGGCCGGAAGAGATCGGTCGCCTCCACCACAAGGTTTGGGCGCTCGCGGCGAATCGTCTCCCGGGCACCCTCGAGCACCGATACCTTGTGCCCTTCCACATCGATCTTGATGAAGCCGACCGAGCGGAGGTCAAAGGCGTCGAGGCGTTCGGCCGGCACCTCCACGCTGGCGATCTGCGCTGGAGCGACCCCGGCCAACGGTAGCGCGTTGCTCGTTTGGATCGTGGACTGCCGGTATACGCATGTCGACGACCCCGGCCGTGTCCGACAGGGCGACCTGGTGCACCACAACCTGCGGATCACGCTGGTAGACGCGCGCAAGGACGGCGGCCACCCGTGGTTGGGGTTCGAAGGCGTGCACCAGCCGGGCGCAGGGGAGCAGCATGTGCGTGTAGATACCGTAGCTGGCGCCGATGTCCACGGCGATCTTGCTGCGATCGGCCAGGATCGGGAGCAGCGGCATCTCCGCCTCGATCCCGTCTTCACCGAAGCGAGCATCGAAATAGCGCCAGTAGATCCCCGGGACGTGGCTTAGTACCACCTCTTTCGCCCGGTGTCGGATTGCGCGCACGGTCGGGGTACGCATCATGTGGCCTGCCGTTCCATATGCACTTCCGTCTGGTCTGAAACGATCGATCGGTCCCATCACCATCGTACGCGCCGCACCGATCGCCCGGGGTACCCGCAGGCGATTCAGCCCTCGCTCCTGGGGGATCGGAGCATCGAAATCGAGCGGGCCTTCGAGTCTCTTTCGTCCGGGTCTACCATGGATTGCGCACCGGCTGGGAGACGACCATGCCAGAAGATCAGTTTTTCACGCTCGAGGACTTCCGCACGCGGGGCGGCACGACGCTCGATCTGCAGCTGGCCTATCGGGTCCACGGTGAGCTGAACGCGAACAAGGACAACTTGGTCGTGCTGCCCACCTTCTACTCGGGTCGTTCGGACGAGAACAGCTATTGGATCGGGGTCGATCAGGCGCTCGACCCGGCGACCTATTGCATCGTGATCCCGAATCTCTTCGGCAACGGCGTCTCCTCTTCGCCAAGCAACACACCGGCGCCCTTCGGCGGCAGTGCGTTCCCGCAGATGACCTACCTGGACAACATCGCGTGCCAGTGGCGCATGATCCAGGACGTGTTCGGTGTCCAGACCGTGCATGCGGTGATTGGCTACTCGATGGGCGCGATGCAGGCCTACCAGTGGGCAGCACAACTGCCAGACGTGGTGCAGCGCTTCGTTGCCGTCTGCGGCAGCGCGCGCACGTCGGAGCACAACCAGCTGTTCATCGATGCCGTCTGCGGGGCGCTCCGGACGGACGCCGCCTGGAATGACGGGGATTACGACTCCCCGCCGACCAAAGGTCTGGAAGCATTCAGCGTCGCGTACGCGGCATGGTTCGCCTCGCAGCAGTTCTACAGTGAGCGCATGTATCGACGAGTTGGGTTTGAGGACGTGACCGGCGTCGTGGACCTCGCCAAGCAGATCTTCATGTCCCACGACGCCAACGACTTGTTGGCCATGGCGGCCACCTGGCGGTCAGGTGACGTCGGAAACTCGCCCGCCTACCAGGGCAACTTCGAGCGGGCCATGGCTGCGATCAAGGCGCGCGGCCTGATCATGCCCTGTGACACCGACCTCTACTTCACCGTCAGGCACAACGAGCAAGAAGTCGCACTGCTCGCCGACGCCGAGTTCGCGCCCATCCGCTCGGACTTCGGGCACCTGGCGGGCGGGGGAATGGACACCGAAGCGCTCGCCCTAATGACAGCAAAGATCCGCTCCCTGCTCGAAAGCTAGGCTACGCAGCTTCGGCGGCAGTCAAGACGACCGCGGCTTGATCTCACCGAGTTCGTCGTCCAGGACCGGCCAGGAACCTCGTCGCGCTAAAAACCTGGTACCCCCGGCAGGACTTCGAACCTGCAGCCAGCGGATTAGAAGTTCTCTGCAGGGGTTGCAGCGACCTGCAGAGGAGGTTCATTGGGCGCAGAAACTCTTAGATGACGGGCCGACGGTGCTGACTTTGCGTTCGGCTTGTCCGTAGCTGCGCGGCTTCGTGAACTGCTTCGCCACATTTGTGCTGGGGCGGGCGAGGGCGAACGAAGTGCTCGTGACACGCACGATGCGGGATGTCGTGGTGGCGCGGGGTTCGACCTCGAGTCGCGCGGCGAGGTCACCCTCAAGGGGATCGACGGTGCTTGGGAGTGGTTCACCGCCGAAATATGAGGACGCACGGTGGCGGGATCGTGTGGGTCGTGCTTCGAGGTGGTTGGCGAGCGGCGCTAGCTCTGCAACTGCGGAACGACGTCCTGCACGAACCTCTCGCTTGAGACGGAGTCCGGGTTGGCAGGGTCGAGCGGCGAGCCACGGAGGATGAACCGGTCGACGCCGAGCTCGATGAGCTGCGAGAGACGTTCCACGCAATAATCCGGCGGCCCGAAGACCCCAAAGCTACGCTCGAATTCGGCAGTGACGGCGGCCGCTTGGGCGCTGCCAGGGCGGCCGTGATCGTGCATGTCGTAGGCGTCATGGATGGCACCCAGGACGTCGCGTTGTTCCGCATCGGCGGGCCCCACGACCGTCCCGTACATGTTCGAGAAGCGCGCGAACAGCGACACCTGGCCGGCCCCGATCCGCATCGCCTCTTCTGGGTCGTCGTGCACGACCAGCGGGAGATACGCGGCGAACGGGATCTCCGACGGCAGCCCCGCCTCTTCCCGGGCGGCCCGCGCGACTTCCATGCCCCAGCGCGTGCGCTCCACGGCGGCGCCGACGTTGAGGCTCACCCGGTCAGCGTGGCGGGCGGCCGCGGCGATGACGCGTGGGCCGGTCGCCGCTACGTCGACCGGCACTTTCGGTCCGACCGAGGCGATCCAGCCGATGCGGCTGGCCGTCGGACTGTCGGCCAGGCCGAGGGCGGCGACGTCGCCGCCCTCGAACGGCACTTCGTCTCCACGCAGATAGGCCTGGAGTTCTTCGAGGTAGCGCTCGAATGGCTCGACGGCGTGTGGGGCAAGACCGAGGTGGGCGAGCGCGGAATCTCCACGTCCGATGCCCATGTAGGCGCGACCACCACTCTCGGCCTGCACGGTGGCGATGGCGGAGGCAGTGATGCTGGGATGGCGGGTGTACGAGTTGGTTACGCCAGTCCCGAGCTTGAGGTGCGTCGTGGCGTGGGCAGCCAGCGCCATCACGACGTAGCAATCCGCCACGAGATTCTGCGAATCGACGTAGACGATGCCGTCGTACCCGAGCTCTTCCGCGCGGACGGCCTGGCGCACACTGCTGAAGACCGTCGGATCGCTGCTGCTCGGGCGGCTGCCACCCATCGTCCAGAACTCAGCCGGCATGGCTCCCCCCTTCGAGGTGCTGGCAAATGGATGGAGATCGGCGTTGGCCGGGCGGTCAATCGGACGATCAACCCGGTGCTGAACCCCGTGTTTGCGCGGGCGCGAGTATACAATCCGA
>CAUYZA010000044.1:0-13417 GCA_963577225.1 Dehalococcoidia bacterium
ATCCTGGCGGTTGATTCGACCCGCAGTGACGAGCTGCGATCGCTGCTGCCGCGGGCGCTCGAAATCGGCTGCGTGGGTCCCGCAGAAGGGGCCGATCACGTCGTGTTGCGCTAGGCACGTTGGTTGGCGGTCGATCGTGACGGGAGGCTGCCGTTATGGGGTTTCCCAGGCGCTTGCCGCACCCCCCTTGCTCGCTTGACACTGTCTAGAGGCGGTCGTAGATTCTCGATTGCAAGTTTCTTCACGAATGCGTGATGGGAATCTGTTCTGCCACCCGCTGCGACGGACCGTGTCGGGAGTGGGCGGGCGCAACAGGTCATGAGCGAGGAGCCATCGCCGGTGGAAGTCCTGCTGGAGATTCCGTTCCGCTCCGAGATCATGGAGCTGCCGCTGGTGGGGCTGACCGTGATCTTTTCGCTCGCTGCAATGGTCGTCCTCGGTCGATGGTGGGAGAAATAGGGAGCCCGCATGGCCAGCGTGGAACGACCACCGAAAAAGGGCGCGAATGAGGCCATCTACGACCTCATTTTCCGCAACTACATTTGGCAGTCGATTTTCCGCACCGGCTATCCGAATACGCCGCGCAACCAGATGTTGGTGGTGGCGACCAACGTCTTCCTCCACCTCCACCCCACGCGGATCCATCGTACCCACGTCAAAATCACCCACACCTACTGCCTGGGTGGGCTTTCGTTTTTCATGTTCCTGGGCCTGACCGTGACCGGCGTGCTGCTGATGTTCTATTACGTGCCCTCCGTGGAGCGCGCGTATCAGGACATCCAGGCACTGGAGACGAACGTTCGCTTCGGCCAACTCTTGCGCAACCTGCATCGCTGGATGGCGCACGCGATGATCATTCTCGTGCTGCTGCACATGATGCGGGTCTTTTACACCGGGGCCTACAAGCCGCCGCGGGAGTTCAACTGGATCGTGGGCGTGATTCTCTTCGTCCTGACCCTGCTGCTCTCGTTCACCGGCTATCTGCTGCCCTGGGACCAGCTTGCGTTCTGGGCCATCACCGTGGGCACCACGATGATCGGTTCCGCGCCAGTGCTGGGCGACGAAAGCAAGTTCCTTTTGTTGGGCGGCTTCGAGGTGGGCCCCGCCGCCTTGATTCGCTTCTACACGTTGCACGTGATCGCTTTACCGCTGGTGATCGCGGTCTTCATGGCCGTGCATTTCTGGCGCGTGAGACGAGACGGCGGACTGGCGCGGCCGCTCTAGGTAGCTGACTCGGGCCGGAGATGTCCGGAAGGGCGAACGATGGTAGCTCAGGCAGCGGCAGCCGTACGTAGGCGCCCGCGGCGGGAACGCGAGGAAGAGGTCCTCGTCTGGCCCGATCTCGTCTTCATCGAGTTCATCTCGGCCGTCCTCTTCACGATCGCGCTGCTCGTGCTGAGCGCAATGCTCGACGCGCCGCTGCTCAACCGCGCCGACGCCGACACGACGCCGAACCCATCCAAGGCACCTTGGTACTTCCTCAATCTGCAGGAGTTGCTACTGCACATGGAGCCGGCTTGGGCCGGGGTGATCGTTCCCACCGTCGCGCTGATTTTGATCGCCGCGATCCCCTATTGGGACCGCGGCGGCGAGGGCCAGGGCATCTGGTTCTCGACGGAGAACGCGATCCGGATCTCCGTCTTCGGCTTCTGCTTCGCGGCGATGGCCACCATCCTGCTGATCCTCTACGACGGCTCCAAGCACGTGGAATGGACGGTCGACATCATCCGCGGGACGGGGCTCAATTCCGACTTCGAATGGCCCTCCTGGCTGGATTGGTTCCGCAACCTGCGTGGACTTGATACCGGCATCAACTGGGATGCCATCTCGTTCACGATCGGCGACTTCAAGCTGCTCGAGAACTGGCGCGCGATCCCGTTGGGCATCCCGGGCACGACGGAGTCACCCTGGTTGCTCAACCTCAACTTCCCCAGTTTCCTCTCCCAGCAGGTTGTGCCGGTGGCGACCATGGTGGGCTTGCCGCTGCTGTTGCTGAAATTCGCACGGAACCCGCTGGGCTGGGTCAAGACACGACGCGATATCGTGCTGCTGATCTTCAGTGGTTTCCTAGCGGTGTACATCGTCACGACCGCGACGGGAACGGTGTTCCGCGGCCAGGGCCAGGAACTGCGGCCGCCCTGGGACATTGTGGTGGTGGAGTAACGCCATGACGACCGACCAGCCGGAAGACCAGCGCAACCAGACGAAGGACAATGGCGAGGAGCGTGTGCAGGCGACGCCGCCGCCCGAGGGCACGGGTGCCCGCACCGAGACCGGCCAGGGAGGACCGCAATCGATCGTGCCCTCCCAGGGTGCGCCGTCGTCCGGCGGACGGCCGCAGCGAGCGCCGCATCTGGACACCACAACGCGCGACGTCGTGACGGAGACCGCGGCGCCCGAGCGCGCCATGATCACGCGGGCGCAGCGCCGTCGCGCGCAGCGCATGGAGATGACGCGCCGGCAGATCCTGAAAGTGAGCTTCTGGGGCATCTTCGGTTTCGGCCTGACCGGTGCCTTGGCGGCGTTCATGGCGTTCTTCTGGCCACGCGGCGTGCAGGGCTTCGGCGGCAAGATCGCCGTCTCCTCCGGCTTGGTGCCGAAGGCCGGCGCCGCGCCGGTGCCGGTGACGCTGGGCAAATTCTGGCTCGTCCACCTCAACGCTGGCGACGGCACGCACCAGGGCTTCGGGGAGGAAGGCGAGCAGGGTCTCGTGGCGCTGTGGTGGAAATGCCCGCACCTCGGCTGCACGGTCCCCTGGCGCGGCACCTTCCCCTTCGAGGGCCAGCAGGGCTGGTTCCGTTGCCCTTGTCACGGATCCACCTACACCAAAGCGGGCGTGCGGGTCTTCGGTCCGGCTCCGCGACCGTTGGACACCATGGAAGTGACCGTCAACGCCGACGGGTCATTGACCGTCGATTCAGGCACCATCACCAAGGGCGCCCAAGACAATCCCCAGCGGACCGTTCCGTACAACGTTTAGCGCACCTGACTAGGACGCCATGACCGGCCAGAACACGCAAAAGCAGATCATCGCGATGGTCCTCCTCATGTTTCTTGGGGTGGTGGGGCTTGGCGCGTACATCTGGTTCGACGATGGGCGGCGGGTCGAGGCCGAGGACAAAGTGCTGATCGAGAACGCGGAGCGGGGCGCGGATCTCTTCGCGCGCAACTGCCGCATCTGTCACGGCAACGCAGGACTGGGCAGTACCGGTCATCCCAGCCTGATCGGCCCGGCACTGAACACGCCCGCCAACACGCTGGCCTTCCGCAGCGAAAACATCGGCGCGCTCGGCACGATTCAGGCGCGCATCCACGACACCGTCAGCTGTGGGCGGAATGGGACCCCCATGCCGCCATGGTCCGTCAGTCAGGGCGGATCACTGAACGACTTCAAGATCACTACGCTCGTGGGGCTGATCACGACGAACGCTGGCAACACGTGGGAGGCCGCCTTGGAAGAGGCGATCCACGAGGACGAAGTGGCGATCGAAGGGCTGGAGACCGCCTTGTCCGACTCGATCGCAGCGGGTGCCAGCGCGGAAGCGATTGCGGATCTTGAGGCGCAGCTCGAAGAGGCTGAGGACCGCTTTGCGCAGGGCTTGCCGGTTGGCAAGCCGCTGCTGTCGGCGGACTCCCTGACGGCCAACACCTGCGGCCAACGCTCCTAAGTCCACGCTCCAGATTCCAAGGGGACAGCGATGCACGCCAAGCAGCTCCCGCGGCAGCGTCGATGGTGGCTGCTGATCCTGGCGCTCGCCGCCAGCTTGGCCCTGATCGCGGCCGCCTGTAGCGACGACGACTTCGGCGATGCGCCCGACGACCGTGGAGCCGCCGCGGCGGCGACGGTCGGCGCGGAACTTCCGGTCGATGAGGCGGCGTCGGACGAGCAGGCTGCCGACCAGCAGCCAGCGGAGATCGAGAGTGAAGCGGACGCCGCCGCCGACGAGGCGGTGATGGAGCTGCTCAGCGGCGACGCGCAGGTGGGGGGCGAGCTGTTCATCGCGAACGGCTGCAACCTCTGCCACGGCGATTCCGGCGAGGGCAACATCGGTCCGACGATTGCGCAGACGGGATTCACGCTGGACAAAGTGATCGCACAATACCGTAACCCGCGCGGGTTCATGCCGCCGTTCCTGGAGAGTCACGTCTCAGACGCGCAGGTGGAGGACATCTACGCCTGGCTGCAGACGCAGCCGCTGCCCGACACCATCGTGCCAGGCGAAGGCACGCCCTAGCCCCGCACCGCAGTGTTCCCACGCAAGCAGGGCCCCATCCCAGGGATCTGATTGCCCCGGCAATGATCCGCGGGTAGCCCCCGGCGCAGGAGGTGTGTGGATGCCGTACTTGAAGACCGACTCGAGCGGCCCGATCGAGATCTACTACGAGGACCAGGGCGATCCCGTTGTTTTGATCGGCGGCCTCACAGCCGTCGCGGAGTACTGGGGACTGCAGATCCCGGCCCTGGCCGAGCGCTACCGGGTGATCGCGCCCGACAACCGCGGCAGCGGGCGTACCCTTGTGCTCGACGACGACGGCGTCCGCAGCACCGAACTCTTCGCCGCCGACCTGCTGGCCTTGATCGATGGGCTCGGACTGGAGCGCGTCCATCTCATTGGCCAGTCGATGGGCGGGATGATCGTGCAGACCTTCGCGCTGGCGCATCCCGATCGCTTGCGCTTCCTGGTGATCGCCAGCGTCGGGCCGGGCGGGTCGGACCAGGTGACCGCGGGGGATGCCTTCGCCGACTTGGAGGAGTCCGCGCGCGGGGGGGGGCAAACTGACGGGCCTGGCGTTCCATCCCAGTACGTTCGAGCGGCGCAGAGAGGCCGTCGATCTCTTTCTGGAGATCCGGGCGGCTTGGCCGCACAGCGAGGAAGAGGTGGCTGCCCGCATGAAGCTCTTGGGCAACTTCGATGTCTGGGACGGTCTTGCGGAGCTGCGTCTGCCGACTCTGGTGTTGGGGGGCGCCGAAGACCGCATCGTGCCGCCGGAGAATGGCCGTCGCATCGCCGGGCGAATCCCGGGCGCCGAGCGAGTCGAGATCCCGGAGACCGGACACGCCTTCTACTTGGAGGAGCCGGAGGCGACCAACGCCGCCCTGCTCGACTTTATGGACGGGAACTAGACGCGGAGTTCCATCCCCGTTTAGGTGGTCTGGATGAACTGCCGGATCAGCGGCACGATGATCGCCGGCGCATCCTCCTGGCAGAAGTACCCCGCGTTTTCGAGTTGCGTGACCGGCCCGTCCGGCCAGAGCGTCTGGAACAGTCCGATTGCGCGCGGCGGATAGATGGCGCGCTCGCGCATCCCCTCGACGGGCATGGCCGGCTTGGCGCGCACGGCCTCGACGTTGGCGGCGCATTCCTGCATGTACGGAGCGGCTCGCTGTGTGATGGCTTCGATCGGGAACTCGATCGCGCCCTTGCACTCCTCGTAGGAGCCGAAGGGCGCCGAGTAGGCATCGATCCAGCTCTGGTCGACGACGGCGCTGTTCTCGAAGCCGATGATCTTCACCACGCTCAGCACCGTGCTGCCGAGATTGCCCAATACCGCCTCCACGGTGCCGTCTTCCAGCCCGTCGCCGATCCAATCGAACCAAGGCGTGCGTGTCGGCGCGTCGGGCAGGGGCGGCGGCGCCATCAGCGGCACCACTGTGTTGAGCAGGCAGAGTCGTTTGACGCGCTCGGGGTGGAGCGCCGTGTAGCAACCGCCGATCGGGCCGCCCCAGTCCTGGATCACGAAGGTGATCTCGCGCAGGTCCAGTTCCTCGATCAGCGCGGCTAGATTCTCGACGTGGGTCTGCAGGGTGTACTCGCGGTCTTGCGGTGTCTCGCTCTTCCCGAAGCCCATATGGTCGGGCACGATCACCCGGTTCGACTCCGACAACGGCGGAATGAAGTTGCGGTAGAGGTAGCCTCAGGTCGGCTCGCCCTCCCCCTCGTCGACGTAGTGCAGGCGAAAGCCTGGCACCTCACTGAAATGGGGGGCGAAGGGAAACATGCCGTCGAAGTTGGCGTCGGCTGGAATCATGGCGGCTCCTTGGTTGACTGCGCTGCATGCTAGGAGGGAGCGTACGGGGCTACCAGCGGATTGGCGCCGGGCCACGGCGGAGGGACTGGTGGCAGCAGTTGCGCGAACCCGCGAACCCGTCGCTTTGACCTAAAAAAAGCGCCTGCGATAATCTCCCTGACCACATTGCCGACGTGGAGCATCCAGTCACCACGGCAACCCGGCGCCCGCGCGCTCCGGAACTGAAGAAGGAGCCAGGAATGCCCCCAGCGCAGACAGGAAAGCGCTATGTCTGCCCCGATTGCGGGGCGGAGTTCATTGTCACCCGAGGTGGCGAGGCGGAACTTCGCTGCGGCGACACCGCCTTGGAAGAGAAGAAGTAACGTCCCACGCTCACGATGCGTCGCGCAGTGAAGAGAAGACAAGCCATGGCAGTGCAACTCGGTAAGCGATACAAGGACGAAGAGACGGGCATCGAGGTGCTTTGCATCAAGCCCGGCGAATGCGACCTCAAGGCGGAAGATCGGGAGATGGAGCTGATGCAGCCGAAGGTCCTGCCCTCGGCCGATTAGCGCCCGCCCGCTGACGTGCAAGGATTGGAGAGCCGCCGTTCGGGCGGCTCCCGCTGGTTCCGGTCGGCGTCGCATTGAGGAAGGTGGCGAGCAATGAGTGAACTGCGGGAGCGCTTGCGCGACGACCTCAAGACGGCCATGCGCGCGAAGGACACGCTGCGGCGCGACACGATCCGGCTGCTGGAGGCGGCGCTCAAGAACGTCGAGATCGAGCAGCGCGAAGAGGCGGATGATGCAGTGATCTCGCAGACGATCCAGAAGCAGATCCGGCAGCGTGAAGAGAGCATCGAGCAGTACCGCACCGGGGGCCGCGATGATCTGGCCGATCAAGAGGCGGCGGAGATCACGGTCTTGCAGGATTACGCGCCGCAGCTGATGGATCGCGAGGGGGTCGTCGCGGCGGCGCGGGCCGCGATCGAGGCGGCCGGCGCGACCGGGGCTAGCGACAAGGGCAAGGTGATGGGGCCGCTGATGGCGGAACTGCGCGGCAAGGCCGACGGCCGCCTGGTCAACGAAGTCGTCAGCGAACTTCTGGACGCCTAACGGTTCCGACCAGTGGCGAGTGCTATGCGCCCCGACCGGGCGCCGGTATCTTGAGACGGTCGGCGTCGGCTGGCCGGCGTGGGTGGGCTTGCGTGTACTTGCCCGCCCGACACAGGGGTGCCGCGATGATGCCTCGGGCGCAGTACTACACCCCGTTTCGGATCGCGAGCTTTGTGCTCGTGCTCGCGGTGGGCCTCACGCTCGTGCAGGTCCCGATCAATGCGGCCCAGGAGTTCCCGCGCGAGGGCCAACTCGCCGAAGAGACCCTGTTGGCCAACGAGGATCTGCTCTTCGATAGCGACCTGCTGACCGATCAGGCGCGTGAGGCCGCGGCGGCCGATGTGCCCGTCCAGCTCACCTTCGACGCCGGCGTCCGCACCGCTCAGGTGGCGGCGCTGGCCAATTACCTGGCTGCGGCCGACGAAGTGCTCGCGGAGGTCTTGCTCGCAGACGACGAGCGCGTTGAGGCTCTGGCGGCCCTGCCTGACTCACAAGCCATCCCCCGCACGCAGGTGCTGATCTTGGGCTTCAGGGAGTCTCAATGGAACCGAGTTAAGACCCGTTCCATCGAACTGTTGACCGAATTGCTGACGGAGAACATCACGGTGGACGAAGTCGCAGGCGTGCGAGCCGGTGCGGACGACGCCGTGGGCCTGGGACTCACGACCGCGCAGCGCGAAACGATCGTGGATCTCGTTCGCGACCTGATCCAGCCTAACGTCGGCGAGGACGTCGGGGCCACGGAGCTCGCTCGCGCGGAGGCGCGCGACGGCGTGGCCGCGGTTGAGCGCAGCTTCGCCAAAGGCGAGATTGTGATTCCCGAGGGGTCCGAAGTCGATCCGCTTGTGGCCGAGGCGCTGGCGCAAATGGACCCGGAGGGTGGCGGGGTGCCCGGAGACGACCTCGTCGCGGTCCTGATCCTGTCCGTCGCCGGCGCGATCATGTTGGGCGCCTATCTCGTCTTGGCGACGCCGGATGCGGCCTCCAGCGATCGAAGACTGTTGCTGATCGGCGTCTTGACCGTCGCCGCCGTGGCCGTGGCCCGCCTTGTCAGCCCCTGGGTGCTGCCCGAGCACGCCACGAAGGGATTAGAGCTGATGTTGCCGATCTCGGTGGCTGCCGTTCTGATCTCGGCGCTGTTGGAGCGCGCCCTGGCGGTGATCGTGGCGACGGTGGTCGCGATCTTGGCTGGGACGGCGGCGATCATCCATCCAGACTTCGCGGTCGGCGAGGCGCCCAACGGCGCCCAGGCCTTGCGGCCGCTGGCCGTCTATCTCTTCTCGGCGATTGCCGGCGTCTACGCCAGCTATCGCGTGGAGCGATTGACCCAGTATGGCTCGACGGGAGCCGTCGTCGGCGTGACGGTGTTCGTGGTGGGGATAGCGTTCTGGCTGCTCAACCCCGTGCGGGAGACGGAAGAGGTGCTCTGGTTGGCGCTCGGCGGTTTGGTGGCGGGCGCCGGCACGGCGGTGCTGACGATCGGTGCGTTCTCGTTCCTGGGCATGGCCTTCGGGATCACGACCCGACTGCAGCTGCTGGAGCTCGCGCAACTCACACAGCCCCTGATCCAGCGCTTGCAGGAAGAGGCGCCGGGCACGTTCCACCACTCGCTGTTGGTGGCGACGATGGCCGAACGCGCCGCGGCCGAGATCGAAGCGGACTCGTTGTTGGTTCGCGTGGGGGCCTATTACCACGACATCGGCAAGCTGGCGAAGCCGCACATGTACATTGAGAACCAAGCCGACGGCAGCAACCCGCACGACGCGCTGGACCCGCTGGAGAGCGCGCGCGTGATTCAGGATCATGTGCGCTGGGGCCGCGAATTGGCGCGCCGCAACCGGCTGCCGGGCGTTGTGCGCGCCTTCGTGCCTGAACACCATGGCACCCGCATGGTGACGTACTTTTATCGCAAGGCCGCGCGCACCGACTCCAACGTCGACCCGGCGCTCTTCACTTACGACGGCCCCCGACCGCAGTCGCGCGAGACGGCGATCGTGATGATGGCTGACTCCTGCGAAGCGGTCGTGCGCTCCAGCCAGGAGCGGGATATGGAGACGATCGAGCAGCTCGTGGACGGCGTGATCAATGAGCGCCTGGCCGAGCGGCAGTTCGACGAGACGGATCTCACGTTCCGTCAGCTCCACCGTATCGCCGAGTCATTCAAGGTGACCTTGCGCGGCGTCTACCACCCGCGCATCGCCTACCCCGAGCCGACGGAGGCGGAACTACGCGCGACGGGTGGCGCTGCCGCGGCTGGGGCCATCGCCGCCGCGCCGCGCCGCGAGCGTGGCGAGACTCCCGTCGACGGCGGCGCCTCGCCGGACGCGGCGTCGCCGGGTGAGGGCGAGCGACCGGCGTAGCGCTGCTGGCCCCTGGGTGGTCGCACTTGTCAGAATCCACGTTGCGGGTGTGGGCGAGTGCCCGTTGCTTCGGCCAGCGAGGGGGCGCTGCTACGCTCGACCTGCGCCCCTCGTTCGGAGTTGGATCGCAGGAGCACGGTGTGCGGTTCGCGGTTCTCGTCTTCCCCGGCACCTGGAGCGACGGCGACTGCCAGTACGCGCTACGCGACATTCTGGGGCATGAAGCCGACCTGATCTGGCATCGCGAATCCAGCCTCGACGGCTACGACGCCGTGATCTTTCCGGGCGGCTTTTCCTACGGCGACTATTTACGCTGCGGCGCGCTGGCGCGTTTCGCGCCGATCATGGCGGCGGTTCAACGTCACGCCTCGCGGGGGCGGCCGATCTTTGGATCCTGCAACGGCTTCCAGATTCTCTGCGAGGCGGGGCTGCTGCCCGGCGTGCTGATGCGCAACGACAGCTTGCAGTTCCGCTGCGAACCCCAATACGTGCGGGTGGAGCGCGCCGACACGGGCTTCAGCAGCGACTGCCGTGAGGGGCAGGCGCTGATGCTGCCGATCTCACACGGCGAAGGCAACTACCACGCCAACGATGAGACGCTGGCCATGTTGCAGGACGAGGGACGTGTGGTCTTTCGCTATTGCGACGCCGAAGGCGTCGTCAGTGGCGCTTCGAACCCGAATGGCTCGCGCGACAACATCGCCGGGGTGCTCAACGCGGAGGGCAATGTGCTGGGCATGATGCCCCACCCGGAGCGGGCCAGCGAGGCGCTGTTGGGCGGCGAGGATGGGCTCTCGATCTGGCGTTCGATCATCGATCGGTGGGGCTGATGAGCTCCCGAACAGACGACGTGACGTCGGTCGCCAGCGATGAGGTGTTGGCCCAGATCGCACTCAGTCGCGACGAGTACGAACTGGCCAAGGAGCGCTTGGGACGCGAGCCGACGCATGTCGAGCTCGGCATGATCGGAGCGCTGTGGAGTGAGCACTGCGGCTACAAGCATTCGCGGCCGTTGTTCCGTCACTTCCCCACCGAGGGGCCGCAGATCCTGACCGAATTAGGCAGTGAGAACGCGGGCGCGGTCGACATCGGTGAGGGTTGGGTGGTGGTGATGAAAGTGGAGTCGCACAATCACCCCTCCGCGATTGAGCCCTACGAGGGCGCCGCGACGGGCGTGGGCGGGATCGTGCGGGACATCTTCGCGATGGGGGCCCGCCCGATCGCCCTGCTCGACTCGCTGCGCTTCGGTCCGCTCGACGATCCCGACAACCGGCGCTTGTTCTCTGGTGTCGTCTCGGGTATCGGCGGCTACGGCAACTGCCTCGGCATTCCCAACATCGGCGGCGAGACGGTCTTCGGCCGGGGCTACGGCGGCAACCCCTTGGTGAACGCGATGTGTGTGGGCATCGCGCCGGCGGGCACGCTGGTCAGTGCGACGACGGCCGCGGCCGACAACCTGCTCATGGTCGTCGGCGCGGACACGGGCAAGGACGGCCTGCACGGCGCGACCTTTGCCTCGGTCGAGCTGGACGAGGCCAGCGCCGAGCGCCGCCCCGCAGTGCAGGTGGGCAATCCGTTCCTGGAGAAGCTTCTGATGGAGGCCTGCGTCGAGTTGGTGCAGGAGCACAGCGACTGGATCGTAGGGTTGCAGGACCTGGGCGCGGCTGGGCTGACCAGCGCCGCGATTGAGTCCGCGGTGCGCGGCGGCACCGGCGTTCGGATCGACACCGATGCGATCCCACGTCGCGAGGCGGGACTGACGCCGTACGACGTCATGCTGAGCGAGTCGCAGGAACGCATGCTGGCCTTGGTCAAGCCGGGCCACGAGGATGACGTGCGGGCGCTGTTCGAGCGCTGGGAGCTGACGACGGCCTTGGTGGGCGTCTCGACCGATGACGGCCTGGCCCACATCGTGGGCGATGGCGCGGATGTGGCCGCGATCGACGTCGGCTTGCTGACGGAGCCGCCGACCTATGAGGGCGAGGCCTGGCAAGACGAAGCCGCCGCGGCGCTGGCCCAGTTCGACCCAGCCTCGCTTCCGGACGTCGCTGACGCCGGTGCGGCCCTGCTGCAGTTGCTCGGCTCGCCCAACATCGCCGACAAGAGCTGGGTTACGCGGCAGTACGACCAACAGGTGCTGACCAACACCGTCGTGGTGCCGGGCAGCGACGCCGGGGTCGTGCGGATCAAGGGCACGAACCGCGCGATCGCGCTCTGCACCGACGGCGATGGCCGGGCCGTACAGCTAAACCCGCGCGCCGGCGCGGCCCGCACGGTGGCGGAGGCGGCGCGCAACGTCGCCTGCACCGGCGCCCGCCCGCTCGCCGTGACGGACTGCCTCAACTTTGGCAACCCCGAGCGGCCGCAGATCTACTACCAACTCTCCCAGGCCGTGTTGGGCATCGCGGATGCCTGTCGCGCCTTCGAGACGCCAGTCGTCTCGGGCAACGTCTCGCTCTACAACGAAACCCCAGACGGCCCCGTCACGCCGACGCCGGTAATCGGCATGCTGGGCCTGCTGGAGGACGTGGCGAAGGTCGTCCCAATGGGCTTCCAGGCGGAGGGCGACGTCGCGTTGCTGGTGGGGGCGGGTCTGGCCCAGTCCGCCGGCAGCTTGGGCGGCTCCGAATACCTGGCCGTGGCTCACGAAACGGAAGCGGGACCGGTTGAGGTGGATCTGACCGCGGAGGCGGCGCTGGTCGACTTCCTCGTCGCGGCGGCGGATGACGGCCTGCTGCGGTCAGCGCATGATGTCTCGGGTGGGGGGCTGGCGGTGGCGATCGCCGAGTGCGCGATGGCGAACGGGATCGGCCTCGACGCAACGTCGGCCGAGCTGGGCAGCCGGGTCGACGCGTCGCTGTTCGGCGAGAGCGGCAATCGGACCGTGGTCAGTGTCGAACCGGGCAAGCTGGCGGCCGTTGAGGCGCTGGCGGCGTCGAAGGGGCTGCCGCTGGTCGAACTGGGCCACGCTGGCGGCAACCGGATTCGGCTGGGTGCAGGTCTCGATCTACCGATCGACCAAATGGCAGCGGCCTATCGCGAGGCTTTGCCGTCGATCATGGCCTGACCGCCAGCACCGTCGCCGATACGACGGCAGCAGAGTCCATTACCCGACAGAACTCATGTGCTAGAGTCGGCGCATGGTCGGCGGAAGGGGAGAATGCCTCCTCGCGGTCCGCGTCTCTGCCTTCGGTTCGGCTCCCTGTTTGGCTGGGGCCGACTGTGGCAGAACTGCTTTAGTGTCGAGACGGTGCCGGTTATTGTGTTCGTTCAGTGTGGACGATGTGGAGGAGCACTCGCATAAGTGCCACAGTCCACAATTGGTCACTTGGACCAAACGCCACGATGAACGAAAACAGATGAGCGAGACCTAAGCAGGTCGGCTCACCGCTCTCAGCAGTGTTGCGGAGGCTCGCGATGAAGGTTGTCTTCGTTGAAGAGGTCGAAGGCACGGCGAACGTCGGAGAGATCAAAGACGTCAAGAACGGGTTCGCGCGCAACTACCTGTTGCCACGCGGGCTCGCGGTCGCGGCGACCAAACACAATCTGCAGCGGGCCGAGAAGCTGGCTAAGGCGGATGGGATCCGCCAGGACAAGCTCGACGGTAGCGCGCAGGTAGTCGCCAAGAAGATTGACGGCGCGGCGATCACGCTCACGGCGAAGGTCGGCCTGCAGGGCCGCTTGTTCGGGTCCGTCGGCGCGATCGACATCGCGCGGGAGCTGAGCGAGAAGTCCGGGACTGACGTTGAGCACCGGCAGGTGCTGCTGCCCCAGGCGATTCGAACCCTGGGGACGCAGGAAGTTCGGATCCGGCTGACACGCAACGTGTTCGCCGCGGTCAGCGTCACTGTCGAGTCGGAAGACGGCGAAGGCGAACTGACCATCGCGGAAGCGGTGGAGGCAGCGGACGCTGCCGAGACGGCGGACAGCGAG
>CAUYZA010000045.1:0-13183 GCA_963577225.1 Dehalococcoidia bacterium
GACGGTCAATGGCTTCGGATCGGCCGGGCCCTATGCGGGCCAGAGCTGGAACAACCTGATCGCCTGCGCCCTGGGCGGTTGGGCCAACGCCTGCGGCATCCCACAGCGCGAGCCGCTGCAGATCGGCGGCGCCATCGCAGAGATGTTCGCGGGTGGGTTCGCGGCGGTGGCGACACTGCTCGCAGTGGCCGGCCGCCGCAACCACGGTCGCGGCGATCACGTCGACGTGAGCGCGCAACAGACGACCTTGACCGGCGCCTTGGTGCCGAGCGTGCGTTACGAGTACGACGGCGCGCTGCCGGAGCGGCAGTCGACCCAGCATTCGGGGCCGTCCTTCATCCTGCCCTCCGCCGACGGCCACGCGGGGATCAACGTCTTGACCCAGGCCCAGTGGGAGCTGCTCTGCCAGTTTCTTGGCCGGCCCGACATGGTGGACGATCCGCGCTTCCAACCCGGCGTGCGAGCGGCCCATGCCGACGAGGTGGCAGCCGAGTTCGCCCCCATCGTGGCCCAGCGCGACGCCGAGGAGATGTTCCACGAGGCGCAGATCTGGCGCGTCCCGCTCGGCATCGTGCCCTCGCTGCGCGAGATTCCCAACATGCCGCCGCACCGAGACCGGGGCTTCTTTGTCCCGATCGAGGTCTCCGGTAGGACGATTGAGGTCCCCGGCCTGCCCTTCACTTCCAATGCGACGACGCCTACCGTCAGCCGCCCGCCGCGACTTGGGGAGCACACCGCGGAGGTGCTGGCCGAGGTTGCCGGCGAGCCCGTACTGGCCCCGCCCGATGCGCCGCCCCCCAGCACGAATCCGCCACCGCTGGCTGGGCTGCGCATCGTCGACCTGTCGATGTTCATGTCGGGACCGTTGGCGACCCAGATCTGCGCCGACGCGGGTGCCGAGGTGATCAAGGTCGAGTCGGTCCAGCGGATCGACGGCTGGCGCGGTGCCGGCCAGGGGGAGCAGGCCTGGGAGCGCTCGCCTGTCTTCAATTGGATCAACCGTTCGAAGCACGGAATCACGCTGAATCTGACCGACGAGCGCGGATCGGATCTGCTTAAGCGGCTCGTGGCGGACGCGGACGTGGTGATCGAGAACTACACGCCTCGCGTCATGGCCAACTTCGGGCTCGACTACGAAGCGCTGCGCGTGATCAAGCCCGACCTGATCATGATGTCGATGCCGGGCTTCGGTCGCACCGGTGCCTGGCATGACTACGTGGCGTTCGGACTTTCGACGGAGCAGATGGCTGGTATTTGCCACCTGACCGGATACGCGGACGACCAGCCCCTCTTCACGGGCACGATGGGTGGGGACCACCTTGTGGGCGTGATGGCGGCGGGGGCGCTGCTGGGGGCGCTGCATCACCGCGATCAGACCGGCGAGGGCCAGCACATCGATTTGGGTCAGGTGGCCGCGTCGACGATGTACGTCGGCGACGCGCTGACCGGCTGGGCGCTCAGCGGCCGCGACCCGGGCCGCGTCGGCAACCGCCACTGCGCGATGGCGCCGCATGGCACGTACCCGTGTCGCGACGGTCGCTGGATCGCCATCGCTTGTGAGGACTCGGAGCAGTGGGCGAGCTTGGCGGAGCTCATCGGTCACCAGGAGTGGACGGAGCCGGACTCTCCCTACGACGAGCCCGCCGCTCGCCTGCGCGATGCGGACCTGCTCGACGCGGCGGTTACGGAGTGGACGCGTTCGCAGTCCCACGTGGAGCTGATGGGACTGCTGCGAAGCCGCGGCGTGATGGCCGCCGCCGTCTTGAATGGCGCGGAGCTGCTGGCGGATCCGCAACTCGCCGCGCGCGACGCGTTTATCCCGCAAGACCGGCCTGGGCTGGGCGTGAAGCACTATCCGGGGCAGCCCTACCAGTTCTTGGCCGCCGAGCCGGTAACGTCGCGCCGCGCGCCCATGCTGGGCGAGGACACGCGAGAGGTACTCAGTAGGTTGCTCGGCCTTGAGCTCGACGAGCTTGAGGCGCTGGAGCAGGACGACGTGATCGGCACCCTCCCGATCGCCGCCCGCCCCGACTGAGCCTCGCGCACGGCGGTGAGATCCGCGGCTGGGCCGTCCCCGTTTGCAACCTGGCCGCTATCCGCTCACAATTCCCCCATGAGCACACAAAAGACCGCCGACCTTCTCGCCCGCCGCGAGCGTCTGCTCGGCGTCGGCATCGCGACGTTCTATCAGGACCCCGTCCAGATCGTGCGCGGAGAGGGCGTCTGGCTGCACGACGCGGACGGTCGCCGCTATCTCGACCTCTACAACAACGTGCCCTGCGTGGGCCACGCCCATCCCCACGTCGTCGAGGCGATGCAGCGCCAGACCGAGACGCTCAACGTCCACAGCCGCTACCTGCATGAGGGCATCCTGGACTACGCTGAGCGCCTCACCGCGCTCCACCACGACGCCATCAGCACCGCTGTCTTCACCTGTTCCGGGACCGAAGCGAACGAAGTCGCGATCATGATGGCGCGCGCCGCCACCGACGGTCGCGGTCTGATCTGCACTGACGCCGCCTACCACGGCAACTCGACCGAGGTGCGCAAGCTGTCCCGCTTGCGCAGCGCCGCCGACAAAGAGTTCCGCTCGATCCCCGTGCCTCAGCTATACCGCGCGGTCGACGGCGATCTCGCGGAAGATGCGCTGACGGACGCGTACCTCGACCTGCTCCAAGCAGAGATCGACGGCTTCGCCGCCGACGGCGTTCCCTTCGCGGGGCTGGTGCTCTGTCCCATCCTGGCCAACGAGGGCCTGCCCGACATTCCCAGCGACTTCATGGCACGCGCGGCCGACAAGGTCCATGCGGTCGGCGGCCTTTTCATCTGCGACGAAGTGCAGGCGGGGTTCGCTCGCACCGGCCGCTGGTGGGGTTACGAAACGTCGGGCTTTGAGCCGGACATCATCAGCATGGGTAAGCCGATGGGGAACGGATTTCCGCTGGCCGGCGTCGTTGCTCCCTCCGAGCTGGTCAACGTCTTCCGTGAGAAGACGCGCTATTTCAATACCTTCGCCTCCAGCCCGCTGCAGGCCGCCGTCGGCCAAGCCGTGATCGACGTGATTGAACAGGAAGACCTGCTCACGCGCGTCAACGAGGTCGGCGCCCACCTGCGCGAAGGTTTGCGCGCGATCCAGGAGACCTGCGAGCCGATGGCCGACATCCGCGGCCACGGTCTGTTCCTTGGCCTCGAATGGGTCAAAGACCGTCGCAGCAAGGAGCCTGATCCCGAAGGCGCCGATTGGGTCGTCAACCGCCTGCGCCAGGACGGCTTCCTGCTGGGGCGTGCCGGGGAGAACGGCAACGTGCTTAAACTGCGCCCACCGCTCGTCTTCGAACAGGAACACGCCGACCTCTTCCTCACCGCCTTCGAGTCGGCGGTCGCCGACGCCCCCTCCTGATTCGCCCATGCCCGAGACCCAGGCCCTCAGCGAACAAGAGTTGCGCGCCATCGCTGAGCGCGCCCTGCCGTCCTGGGACCTGCTGCCGGACCAGATCGAGCTGATCTCGCGCAGCGAGAACACCGTCTTCCGGATCGACATCGCCGACGGGCGATGCTTCGCGCTCCGTATCCACCGGCCCGGCTACCACAGCCTGCCCGAGCTGGTGTCGGAACGACAATGGACGGCCGCCCTCAACGAGGCCGGGGTCCACGTTCCCGCCGGCCGCCCCACGACGGACGGTGATGGATACGTCAGCATCGCGACCGACGACGGCGCGAGAGGCCGCGTCGTTGGGCTCGTCGATTGGGTGGAGGGCGTCTCGCTCGGCGACGAGATCGAGCGCGAGACAGACCCCGCCGTGATCGCCGGCCACTTCGAACAGCTCGGCGGCATCGCCGCCGCGATACACAATCAGTCGAGCGGTTGGCCCCTGCCGTCGGGCTTCGTTCGCCACGCCTTCGATGTCCCTGGCTACGTGGGCGAGACGCCGTTTTGGGGTCGTTTCTGGGCCCTGCCGCCACTCGGCCCCGCCCAGCGTGAGATCTTGAGCCACGCCCGCGACCAGATCGAAGCGGCGCTGACCGCTTACGGCCAGGCTCCTCAGACGTACTCGTTGATCCACGCCGACCTCCACCCCGCCAACATCCTTGTCGACGCGGCAGGCCTCCACGTGATCGACTTCGACGACGCGGGCTTCGGCTGGCACCTGTACGAATTCGCGGTCGCCCTCTACAGCTACGAAGGGGAGCCTTACTACGACACGCTGCGCGACGCGCTGCTCACCGGCTACCGCGACATTCGCCCCTTCGCGGCGGAGGACGCGGATCTCCTGCCTCTGTTCCTTCTCCTGCGCCGACTCGTCATCCTCGGCTGGATCTGGGACCGCCCGGAGCTGGGCTACCGCGACCATCTTCCCGAGCAGATCGATGCCGCCTGCTCCCGCGTTGAGGCGTTCGACTTTGACTTCGTGAGGGACCGGCTTCGGGAGTGAGTACTTTGACTCCCTGCGTAGACTGGCGTCCGCAGGGGGAGCCGGATGGATCCGACGGTCCGCGCCAGATTTACGCCAGATCACCTCTCGGATCTGGCACAGCGTTACGGCACGGCTGGGGAGTCACTCCAGGCGCTGGACGGATTCGAGAGCTTCGTCTTCGACGATCGGGGCCACGACCGAGTGATCCGGGTCGGCCACAGCGGGCGTCGCCCAGCGGACCTCGTGCAGGCAGAGGTTGATTGGCTCGCCTATCTCGCTGCTCACGACGTTCCGGTCGCGCAGGCGTTGCCGTCCGGCGCGGGGCACCTGATCGAGGAGTTGGACGACGGTGCGGGTGGGCGATTCGTGGCGGTCGCGTTCCAGAGGGCGCGGGGTGCGCAGAGCCAGGTTCGAGATCGGACGCCCGCGTTCGCCCGGCACTACGGCGCCGTGTTGGGCCGCCTGCACCGCGTCAGCGTCGAGTACGAACCGCGTCTGCGACGGCCCAGCTGGGACGATCCCGCCATGCTGGACGTGCGCCGACACATTCCGTCGGACCAGCCGCTGGTCCGGGAGGCGTGGGATCGGACCCTGGCTCGTGTTCGGGACGGGGCTGGTTCGCCGTCGCAGTTCGGGTTGATCCACCAGGACTCGCACGGCGGGAACTTCTTCGTCGACGACGGACGGATCACGCTGTTCGATTTCGACGACTGTTGCTACGGGCCGTTCGCGATGGAGATCGGCATCGTGATCTTCTACGCGGCGGTGTTGCTGGACGAGCCGGAGGACTTTGCGGCCTGGTTCGTCCCCAATCTCCTCGCTGGCTATTGCGCGGAGTTCGACACGAGTCTGGATCCGGAGGCGGTGCAGGATTGTATCGCTCTGCGGGAGATCGATACCTACGGCATCGTTTGGCGCGATGGCGAGCAAGACTCCGACCAACCCTGGACGGGCGCTTTGCGTCAGCGACGCGAGCGGATCGAGCGGGGCACGCCGCTCATCCAGATCCGGCCGGAGTGGATCAGCGCCGGGGGCTAGTGGGTGCCTTGGGTGGCCATGACCGTGGGCATGCCCTGCATCCCTCGCAGCGTGTTGATTTCGCCGCGATGCCCGTTGAAGTGTCCCAGCATGTGCAGCGAGATCGCCTGGCCGACGCTCTCCGTGCCTTCGCGGGCGGGAACTTCGCGCTCGAGTTCCTCGTCGGTCGCGGCCGCGAGGTACTCAGTCGTCGAGGCCCAGACGGCCTCCTGGTACTCGCCGAAGGCCTCCATCGAACTGATGTGGATGCCTTGCGCTTCGTCGTCGGACTGGCCAACACCAAACCCTTCGGTCGTGAGGCCGGTGCGCACCGCCCAATCGTCGTTCCAGATCGTCTCGCCGCCGCGGAAGCGCATGTTGACCAGCAGGTCCTCGATGCGCGTCGTGTGCCAGAGGCACCAGGCGATGGAGTGGCTGCCCTGCTCCGGGACGAAATGCAGTTGCTCGTCCGTGCCGTTGCGCGCGTCGGCCAGGGCGCGGTGCACGAAGTTCAGGGTGTTCGTGATGTAGTCGACGGTGCTCATGGCTCTCCCTCAGGCTCGCCGGGCTGTTGCGAGCGGGCATCAGTTCGACACCAGCGACAGTCTACTCGTGATGCGCACTCCTCCACAGCGCGGAGATCGGCCCGTGGTCCGGGTCCGCACTAGACTCGTGCGAATCGATTCCCAAACAAGAGGACTCCCGCCATGGCCGTCTCCCTGGAAGTGTCGTACCCCGCCGAGGGCGTCGGGCTCGTCGTCTTTGGCGACCCGCCCCGCAACTTCGGCGGGATCGAAATCGCCGGCAAGATCCTGGAAGGCGTCGAGGCCGTCGAGGAGGTCGGCAGCAAAGTCTGCGTGCTGGCCTCCGACACACCTGGCTACTTCATTGCGCACTGGTCGCTGCAATTCATCGTCGACAGGGAAGCGGCGGTCGTGGCGCGCGGCGGTACGGTGCCGCCTCCCGGCGCCAACGTCTTCGAGACGATCGGCGATCGCCCGCTGATCACGATCGCGGCCAACAACGGCCAAGCCTGGGGCGGCGGGGCGGAGCTGTCGTGGGGCTGCGACCTGAGGATCGCGGCGGAGTCGGCGACCTATGGGCAGCCGGAAGTAGGGCTGGGCATAATCCCCGGCGCTGGCGGCACGACCCGGCTGGCCCGCTTGATCGGCCCAACCAAGTGTCTCGAGATGATTCTCGACGGACGTCCCATCTCGGCGCGGGAAGCGCTCCAGTTGGGTGCGATCAACAAAGTTGTGCCCGACGCCGACCTGCGGGCCGAGGCGATCGCCTGGGCGGCCCACATCGCCCAGTGGCCCGCCTGGTCGCTGGAGGCCTGCAAGCGGTCCTTCCGCGAAGGACTGGACGTGCCGATGCCCGTCGCACGTCGCAACGAGCAGGCGATCTTCCAGACGCAGTCCCGGCGTGAGGATTCGATCGAGATCATGAAGTCCGTGCAGGCGAAGTATGACGCGGGGCAGGATTCCTACGACGCGATCGGACTGCCGCGGCCGGACTAGCACCCGCGTCGCGGGGCTTGTTTGTGGGCTTGTTGGAGTGAAGGAGTCGCCGTGAACGGAGATGCGAGCGTCGTGATCTGCGGGGGCGGCGTGATCGGTCTCGCCACCGCCTACTACCTGGGCAAGCGCGGTGTCGCTGCGCTCGTGATCGAGGCCGACTCCGTCGCCTCCGGAGCGAGCGGCGCCGCCGCCGGTCTGCTCTCCCAGCCCACGCTTGAGCAAACGCGCTCCCCCCTCGGCCCGTTGCTGCAGGCCAGCTTCGAGGCGCACCTGGAGCTGGCCGCGCAACTGCCCGAAGAGTCGGGCGTTGACTACGAGTTCGCGCGCAGCGGGATGCTGCAAGTTTCGCTGAGCGACGAGGAAGAACTCGGCGACCGGCAGCGTGTCGAAGAGGAAGCCGCCGCGGGCATGGCCACGCGTTGGCTCGAGCCGGACGAGGCGCGCGAGCTGTGTAGCTGGATCGACTTGCCAATTCTTGGGGCCGTGCTGCCGCCAGACAACGGACAACTCGACGCATACCGCTTCTCGTTGGCCTTGCTGGCCGCCGCGGAGCGGATGGGCGCGACGGTCCGCACCGGACGCGTTATCGGTGTCGAACGTTCCGACAAGCGCGTGACGGGGGTGTATGTCGGCGAGGAGCTGATTCCGTGCACGGCGGCCGTTTTCGCGATGGGGCCGTGGATGGGGGAAGCTGCTCCCTGGCTCGAGACGCCGGTGCCGATTGAGCCGCTCAAGGGGCAGATCGTCCACGTTCGCACTCCGGGCGAGGCGCCGCGTTACGGCTTCGCCGACCACGGCGACAATTACGCGACACCGAAGGCGTCCGGCCTGACCTACCTCGGCACGACCGAGGAGGAGGTGGGCTTCGACGTGTCTCCGACGCGCGAGGCGCGCGACCAGATCCTGGCGTTCGCGCTGAGTGCATCGGCCGTGCTGGGGGAGTCGGAGGTGCTGGAGCAGACTGCCTGCCTGCGGCCGGTATCGGCCGACGAGCTGCCGATCATCTCGGCCGTCGCCGGTCTTAGCGGGGCGTTCGTGGGCGGCGGTCATGGACGCAAGGGCGTCATGCTGGCGCCGGTTACAGGGCAGATCCTGACTCAGCTGGTGCTGGGCGAGCCGCCCGCGTTCGATCTGACGGCGTTCGACCTGGGGCGCTTCGCTATCTGAGGTCGTGGCCGCGCTCCCGGCTCACGAGTCCAATTCACTCCGGCTCGGCGCAGTCGCGCTACCGCCGCCCGTCGTCGGCGCGGGCCCAGAGTTCCTTGAAGTAGGCGATGCGCAGCCCAGCGCGTTCCATATTGTGCTGGCTCGGCGTGTCGAACTCAGTGGCGCCACAGACGAGCTCGCAGCCTGCACGGGCAGCGACGTCGACTCGCCGACGGATGAGCGCGGGTCTGACATCCTCGGCCGCGGAAGCGAGGCAGCGTGGCGGCTCCGGCCAGGTATCCGATGCCCTGCGCGATCCAGAGCACGGCGATCGCCACTGGGGTCCCGTCGACTTCGGCGACGAAGATGCGACGGTCGGGCGTCGAGTACGAGTCCGCAACTCCGGGTCATGTTCGACGAGGACGGCCCGGTCTGATCGGGGACTCGAGTCGAGCGCGTGGCGACGATCTCCGCTAGGTCGTCGGCGACCGCAGGAGTCGGCTTCGCCACTCCCGGCGCGCACTGATAGTTCGCCGGGACACGATTGGTGAATCGACGGTGGGTGCGCCACCATGGTCCGTCTATGGCAGAGCCACAAGTCAATCACGGGGGGTAGCCGCCGGAGGCTGAGCGGGCCGACACTGGCTCGCGTGATTTCCGCACGTTCGACGCGTTTCGTTCGCCCTCCTACCGTTCGCTCTGGCTCAACAGCCTCACCTTCTTTCTGACGCAGGGCACGCAGCGCTTCACCTTCGTCTGGCTGGTGCTGGAATTGAGCGATACGTCGAAGGCGGCGGGACTGGTCACGTTCGCGCTTGGCATCCCGGTCTTTGCCTTCGCCTTGCCGGCCGGTGTGCTGACGGATCGCTTCGACCGACGCTTGCTGCTCGTGGGCAGCAACGTTGCGGCGCTCGCCGTCTCCATCCTGACCGCCGTTCTGATCTGGTCCGATGCCATGACCACGACATGGGCCTTCCTACTCGCCGCCGGGATCGGCGCCACGATGTCGGTCGGCATGCCGGTGCGGAACGCGATTCTGCCCTCGATTGTGCCGCGCGAGCGTCTGCTGAACGCCGTGGTACTGATGTCGATCGGACAGAATGTCTCCTCGATCGCCGGACCGGCGCTGGGTGGGGCCGTGATCGCGCTGACGGGCATCGGTGGGGCGTTCGCGGCCCAAGCTGTGATCTACGCGATCGGGCTCGCGGTGTTGGCGCCGTTGGTCTTGCCCCCTCCCGCGCCCCGGTGGAGCGAGAGCACGGCGATCGGCGAGCTCCGCGAGGGGTTCGCGTTCATCCGACACACGCGCGGCATCCTGGTCCTGATCGTGCTGTTGGTGTTGACGGGCGTCTTCATGCTGGGTCCCAGCGGGGTGCTGATCCCGCAGATCGCGAAGGATGAACTAGGCAGCGACGCCCTGGAAGCGAGCTTGTTCTTCGCGGTGACGGGGGTCGGTTCGCTGCTCACGTCGCTGCTCTTGGCAACGCTGGGAGACGTCCCCAACAAGGGCGGTCTCTTCATCTCGTCGCTGATCTTCGGCAGTCTCGCCTTCGCCGGGATCGGTCTCTCGGGCGAGTACGCCCTGACGATGCTCTTCATGTTCGCCTGGGGCCTCTGCGGCGGGTTCTTTATCAACATGAACCAGACGCTGATTCAGGCGCACACACCGGCCGAGATCATGGGTCGCGTGATGAGTATCCATACGTTGGCCTTCATGGGCATTGGACCAATGGGGGCGCTCTGGGCCGGCGTTATGGCCGACTGGATCGGCGCGCCACAGTGGATGGGGGTCTGCGGCTTCGTTCTCAGCGGGCTCGCGATTCTTGCCATCCTCACGCAGCCGTCGCTGCGCAAAATGCGCTAGCCCGAAGCACCGCGAGCCGGGTTGTGAGCGGCTGCGCGCCGATGGCGATTGACACTGCGTGTCAGCTGATGGGCAGCGAGAGCAAGAACGCGATCAGGTCGTCGAGGTCAGCCGCTGTCAGATCACTCGTCTGGCCGTGGCGGTCGTCCGGGTTGCGGTTCGTCAGCACATCGCGCAACGACGCGGCGCTGCCGTCGTGCAGAAACGGTTCAGAGTCGTATAGCCCCAGCAGCGACGGCGTTTCGAAGCGCCGATCGCTTCCGCTCCCCTCCGGCAGCCCCGTTCCGACATCGTGGATGGAGCCGTCGGCGAAGGCTGGTCCGGCGTGGCAATTCGAGCAGGCGCGAGCGAAGAACAATTCCCGACCTTGCCGTGCCGGTGCCGTGAGCGCCCCGTCCCGCGTCAGATGGGGACTCGGACGCACGGACACCGAACCCAGGAACGCCGCGAGCGCCGCGTTGTCCGCCTCCGGCAGCCCTGTGCCGCCCTGGATCTCCTTGATCGTCTTCTGGAAGTCGAATAGGTCGACGCGATCGCCCGTCCAGTGGAATGGCGCTGACTGCGCCAGGCCGCGGATCGGCAAGGTGTTGCGCGGCCCTTCGACCAAGGGCCAGGTGCGGCCATCCTGCAGGCCGTCCAGGTGGCAGACCGCGCAGCTGACCCACTGATCGCGCGCCAACTCGGGCGAGTCGGAGCTGAAGAACAACTCCTTGCCGCGTTGGACTTCGGGCGGGAGTGGACTCTCGCTCACGACGATAGTCTCGACCACGGACAGCTCGTCGAGATCGACGACAGAGATGTCGTATGAGAGTGCGTTGTAGACGTAGGCGATGTCGCCCGCACCTGACACGACGATCGCGCCCGGGTTTGCCCCTAGTTCCACGTGTCCCCATGCCGTGCCGCGCTCCAAGTCGATGATCGAAAGGTCGTTGCTGCCGGAGTTGACCACATAGAGGGTGCGCCCGTCGGGGGAGAAGTCCAGCGCCGCAGGGAGATTGACGGGTTGGTCGATCTCGGCGAGTTGAAGCGGCTCGGCGGCGACGCCGCCCGAGGCTTCGAGATCAATCACGGAGACGAGCGGCGCCACCGTCGTGTCGAAGCTGAGCTTGGGGTTGGAGACGCGCGAACGGCTGTGCGGCAGGTAGAGCGCGTCGTCGCTGGGGTGCCAGGCGATGAACTGCGCGGCCGCGCTCTCGTCGCCCGTCGAGATGATCGCCGTGACGTCTCCGCTGTCGAGGTCAACCGCGGAGACGCGGCCGTTGAGGAAGTGCGTCACGTAGAGCGTTCGGCCAGAAGCCGCCACGGCGAGGCCGCGGGGGTTCTGCTCGACCGGGAGCGAGCGGACCAGGCTCAGCGTCGACAGCTCGAATTCCTGCACCACGTCGGCGCCCGAGGCGCTGACGTACAGCGATTCGCCGTCTGGGCTGACGACGATGCCGTACGGCTCATGCGCGGTGGTGACCGTTGCTACCGTTCGCCCCAGCGCGATGTCGACGACGCTGAAGCTGGCGTCGGCGAAGTTCGTCACGTAGATGCGGGGCTGCCTTGGGTCGATGCTGATCGAGCGCGGTTCTCGGCCCACGCTGAGCTCCACCAGCGTGACTGCTGCCTCGGTGTCGATGATCGAGACCGTGCCGGGATCCCGGTTTGCCGTGAAGAGGCGGCGTCCGTTGGGAGAGAGTGCAATGGCGCCGTTCGACGCGGTTCGTGGAGTCGTCGCCGTCGGTGGCGCCCAGGCGAGCGTGGAGCGGTAGTCGCCCGGGATGTCGCGCGGGATCGCACTCGATGTCGCGACCGGCTCGTCAGCCGGCGCGCCGAAGTCGAGCAAGATGAAGAGACCAGTTAGCACGACGAGAAGAGTTGGGATCAGGAGCCAGGATCTGCGCAGTGGGATCAAATGGCTCCCGGTCGGTCGCAGGATCCGACGTCGCTACCCCAACTGGTTCGACCGTGATGGTACCCCAGCGAGAGATCTGTCCTGCGCCGCATGCTTCCCCTCTTCCGAGGTGAGGGCGGGCAGTTTGAGCGGCCCTTCTGCTGCTATGGCAACGACGTCGATTGCTCGCGCCGCCCACGGCGTCTTCAACGCGGCTTACCGCCGGCAGCGGGGGCTGCCCGAAGAGGCCGTCAGCACGTAGCGCTGCTGGTTCTCGCTCGACTCCGCGCTGGTCAGGCTCGGGGCATCGAGCAGGACGTGTTTGGCTGCTGCCTGCGTGACGTACTCGGGGAAGGCGTCGAAACAGCCGCGCCGGGCCAGGCGATTGCGCTCCCGACCTACGACGGGATCCTCGTCCAGCACCTGCAGCACATGGCTCGGTGTGATGAGGGCGATGAGGCCTTCGAGGTCACGCCGATTGATGCAGTCGACGAAGGAGACAACGACGGCCTCTTGCGCTGCGCTCGGCCATCTGACTCTCCGACTTCAGGACGCTCGCATCGACTCGGCCACCCGAAGCGTCCGCTCAATCAGCTCCTCAAGCGGCACTTCGCCGATGCCCGCCAACGTCAGCTCCACCCGTCCGTTCCACGGTGTCAGGCAGCATGTCGAGCCTCCTCGCGCAGGAGGCTAGCGGGTGTGTGCGAATGGATTCGGCTGTCTAGCGGCGGCCGCGGAAGATGGAGCGGACCGAGCTCCAGGCCCCGCCCCCGCCCTTATCGCCGCCCTTCAACCCTTGCAGGAAGTCGCCCCACGCGGCCTCGGCCGAGCTGGCGCGCTTCAAGCCCTTGACACGTTCCTCGATGATGTCGTGTACTCGGCCCTCTTCGCCAGCGTCGAGCCAGAATCCATGCTCGTCCTCGCACGTGTCCAGTTCGAGATCGTAGGCGCGGTAGTTGAAGGCCAGCATCTGCTTGCCGCAGACAGGACAGTTGAGCTCCGACTCGCGCTTGCTGTACTCAATCGTGGCGCGTCGCTCTTCCTCAGTCGCCCGCACGGCCTCGAGCAGATCGAGTTCGTGGTGGTCCAGCCAGCGGCCGTTGCAGGTGGGACAGTGGTCCACTTCGATCTTGTGCGTGTGTTCGATCTGCAGTTCGGTCTCGTCCCGGGGACACAGCATCTCCGCCTCCTTCTCACAAGCTCAACGATTGGGGTCGCGCAGCAGATTCGGGAATCTTCGCGGATCTCGGGCTGTCGTGCTGGATCGTCAATCAGTCACCGACGTGGCTGTAGCGCGCGCGCCAGGACTCGTCGTCGTTCCAGATAAATGGGGTCTGCAGCGTGG
>CAUYZA010000046.1:0-13078 GCA_963577225.1 Dehalococcoidia bacterium
CGGCACCGTCCGGCGCGCTGCAGCCGGCCAAGATCAGCGCCAGCGCGCCCCACAAAAGCCAGCGCGCCGGGAGCATCGTCGGCCTCTCAGCTAAACGGAGTAGACCAGGTCTCCGTCGACGTAGGTCTGCTGGACTTGGATCTCGCGAATGAAGTCCGAGTCGACCAGCGTCGGGTCGTGGCTGAGCACCGCCAGATCGGCACGCTTGCCGACCTCGATCGAGCCGACCTCCTGGTCGCGGAACATCGCCGCCGCCGAATTGAGCGTGTACGTACGCAGCGCTTCGAGTGGTGTGATCGCTTGTTCGGGCGCGATCTGGTGTCCGTCCGATCGGACCCGACGCGCGACGAGCGCGTACAACCCCAGCAACGGCTCAACTGGGGCGCAGGGGTAGTCCGAGCCCGAGGCGACGGTGATGCCGGCGTCGAGCAGCGATCGATAGGGGACCGGCGGCGCGTCGATGCCGGCTTCGGCGAACCGTTCCTCGAACTTCTCGCCGAACGAGTAGAGGAAGGGAGGCTGGTGGGAGACGAAGATTCCCAGCGAGGCGGCGCGCTCGATCTGCGCGGTCGTGCCGTAGGTGAAATGTTCGATGCGGTAGCGGGCATCTTCGCGCGGGACCTCGCGCAGCGCGCGCTCGAAGGCGTTGAGCGCCTGCTCGATGGCGCGGTTACCGAGACAGTGGATCGCAACCTGGAGCCCGTTCGAGGCGGCGTCGAGCACGAGATGGTCGACGTCCTCCTGGTTGTAGTAGGGCGTACCAACGTTCTCTTCCGTGCCGTCGGCGTGGCAGACGGTGATCGCCGCGCTGGGCCAGACCGGGTCCATGAAGATCTTGACGATGCCGCCGCGCAGACGGTCGGAGACGTCGTCCTGATCGAAGGCGCCGACGGCGGCTTCCTCCGGAATTTCGAAGAAGCCCGGGCCGCCGCGCATCTGATGGATCGCGATCGGAATCTTGCCGCGCTGATCGGCGAGGCGGTAGATCTCCGCGCTCTCCGGCATGACCAGCGCATCGCCCACGCTGGTGATGCCGTGCGAGAGATGGCGCAGGGCGTTCTGCTCGACGAGGCCCGCCACCGCGTCCGGGCCGAAGGCGTCCATGTAGCCGCGCATCGACGCATGGTGCACCGAGTCCATGGCGCGTTCCCAGAGCACGCCGTTCGGCTCACCGCTGGCGTCGCGCAGGATCTCGCCGCCGGCCGGGTCGGGCGTGTTGCGGTCGATGCCGGCCACGGCCAGAGCGGCCGAGTTCGCGTAGCAGGAGTGGTAGGAGGAATCCATGATGCAGACGGGGTTGTTCGGCGCCGCCTCGTCTAGCTCGCCGCGCAGGAGCTCGGCGTTTTCGCCGGACAGGCGTGTGCTGTAGCCCAGACCCCAGATCCACTGGCCGGCCGGGGCGCCCTGGGCCGCGGCGGCGATCGCGTCCAGCACCGCGGGTTTGCCGCTCATCGGCGGCGTGCTGCAATCGACGGAGCGCGGCTCAAACGTCGTCATGCTGAAGTGGTTGTGCGGGTCGCAGAATCCCGGGATCAGGGCGCGGCCTTGCAGTGACACGACCGTGGCATCGGGGCCGACGGCTTGCGCCACCTCGGCACTGTCGCCGACCGCCACAATGCGGCCGGCGCGTACGGCGACGCCGCTGGCAATGTGATCGAGGGCGTCGATCGTGAGGACCCGTCCACCTTGGAAGAGGAGTTCCATGTTCGTGTTCCTTCACGCGCGGAAGCGCTGGCTGGAACCGAGAAGGTAGCGCTTGGGTGGCGCTTGGGGGCGCGGGCTCCGTGGCAGATCGCTACACTCGGCCGAATGTTTTTAGGGGGAACAACACATGCCCAACAAATACGACTACATCATCGTGGGCGCGGGGTCGTCCGGCGCCGTCCTGGCGGCGCGCCTGACGGAAGATCCCAACCGCAGCGTGCTGCTGCTCGAGGCTGGCCCGGACTACGCCAACGTGGAGCAGACGCCCGATGACCTACTCAACAGCTATTGGCCGTCAACGATCGATCACGACTGGGGCCTAAAAGCGGAAGCCGTGGCCGGGCGCGACATCGACTACACGCGCGGCAAGGTCACCGGCGGGTCGTCGGCAGTCAACGGGGCGGTCGCGATCCGCGGAGTGCCGGAGGACTACGACGAGTGGGCCTCGCTGGGCAACGACAACTGGTCGTGGGAAAAATGCTTGCCCTTCTTCCGCAAGCTGGAGGATGACCAAGACGAGAGCGGCGACTTCCACGGCAAGGGCGGTCCGATCCCGGTCGTGCGTTGGAACATCGACGAGCTGCGCCCGCTGCAAGTCGCTTTCCGCGACGAACTGCTGGGCAAGGGTTTCCCGGCGCACGACGACTTCAACGCCCCTGGCGCCACCGGCATCAGCCCACTCGCCCAGAACCGCGAGGGTCGCACGCGCATTTCAACCGCGATCGGCTACCTGCAGCCCATCCGTGGCCGGCTCAACCTCACCATCCGCCCGCATTGCCTCGTGCACCGCGTCCTGATCGAGGGCGGGCGCGTGATCGGGCTGGAGGTCGAGTCGGGGGGCGAGGTACAGCAGGTCTACGGCGACGAGGTAATTCTCTCGGCCGGCGCCGTGCAGTCGCCGCCCATCCTGCTGCGCTCTGGGATCGGGGGCAAGGAGGACGTGGCGAAGCTGGGGCTGGAGATGACGCAAGAGCTGCCGGGCGTGGGGCACAACCTGATCGAGCACCCCATGGCCGGGATCCTCTGCACGCCGAAAGAAGGCGTGATCGACATGGACAAACCGCTGATCCAAACGATGCTGCGCTACACGGCAGACGGCGGCGAAGAGAACGACATGCAGATCTACATGCTCAATCATGTCCCTTTGTATGACCTGCCGGAGATGATGGAGAACTTCGGCGTGGAGGTCGCCTTCGGCGTCTTCCCCGGCTTGCAACGCCCCGAGTCGCGCGGCCGGATCCACGTGGAGAGCACCGATCCGAGTGCAGCGCCCCGGATCGAACTCAACTTCTTCGATACCGAAGCAGACAAGCGGCGCATGCGCGAGGGGATGCGCATCGCCTGGGACGTCGTCAACTCGCCCGCGGTGCTCGAGCACGCCGAGAACATCCTCTTGCTCGATCAGGCCACGATGGACGACGACGACGCACTCGACAAATACGTCTGGGACACTGCGATTCAGATCTTCCACCCCGTCGGGACGGCCAAGATGGGCCCCGCCGACGATCCGGAAGCTGTCGTGGATCAGTTCGGCCGCGTCCACGGGGTGGACGGGCTGCGGGTGGTCGACGCGTCGATCATGCCCAACATTCCCCGCGCCAACACCAACCTGACCTGCATCATGATCGGCGAGCACATCGCCGATTCGATCCTCAACGAATAAGAGAGGGCCAAACGATGGCCAGCCCACCCGTCTACTACCAGCTCGCGACCAGCGACCCTGCCCGCGCCCGAGCCTTCCTGGGCGAACTCTTCGAGTGGCCGGAGGGCGAAGACGATGCGTTGGCGATTCAGCCCGGCGGGCCGGCCGACTTCGATGTCGCCGGTCAGATCACACCGGAACGCGAGGGCGGTCAGCAGATCACGCCCTACTTCCGCGTCGGGGATCTGGCGGCGACGGTGGCGCTGGCGGAAGAGCGCGGTGCGACGATCGTGATGCCCGTGACGCAGGTCCCGCAGAGGCCGCACATCGCGATGATCCGCACGCCGGACGACGAGCTCAGCGTCGGCATCGTCCAGGCCTAAGAGGAGCGCCGGCTTGCCCGAACACCGCATTCTGCTCGACGTCGACACGGGCATCGACGACGCCCTGGCGATCATCTACCTCGCGGCCAGCGCGGAGGTGGAGTTCGTCGCGGCGGGCAGCGTGCACGGCAACGTCGATGCGCGACGCGCGGCGCTCAACACGCTGCGCGTGCTCGAGGTCTGCGGCTACCACGACGTACCGGTGGCGCTGGGCGCCGCCGAGCCGCTGGCCCAGCCGCTGAGCGTCGCATCCTTCGTCCACGGCGAGGACGGGCTGGGCGATGTCGATGAGCCGGGGCCGTCCGGATCGCCGAGCGGCGAGCAGGCCGCCGATCAGATCGTTCGTCTCGGCCGGGAATCGCCGGGCGAGCTGGAGCTGCTGGCGGTCGGGCCGCTGACCAACCTCGCGCTCGCGGTCACGCAAGACGCGCAGGCACTGACCCGCTTCAAAAGCGTCACCATCATGGGTGGCTCTGGCCCACAGAAACGGGATTGGAGCATGGGCGCGACGGACGCGAATATCGATCACGACCCCGAGGCGGCGGACATCGTCTTCGCCGCCTCGGACCGAATCACGATGGTCGGCACCAACCTCAGCGCCTACATCGAGTTGCCGGCCAGTGGTTTGGATCAGCTCAAGGCCGCACCGCACCCGCACTCCGCGCTGGCCTCGCGCATCACCCAGTTCTACGCCGGCTTCCACGAACGCTGGACGGGGCGGCGCGGGATCAAGCTGTGGGATCCGTTAGCGGCGGCGATTCTGCTCGACCCGACTCTGGTCGACGCCGCCTACGACAGCCCAGTCGACGTGATCAAGACGGAGCAGGGCTTCCGCGCCGTCGGCCTCGACGACCGGCGCAGCGACGGCCGCTTCGACGCGCGGTCGGACGTGCGAATCGTGACCGCCGTCGACTCCGGCCGCTTCGTGTCGGGCTGCTTGGCGGCGCTGACTGGGCCACTCGCGGGCACGGGCTAGTCGGAACCGGCTGCTGTTTCCACAAGCGCCGCCGCGGCGCGACGGCGGTCGCGACGCGTCTGCAGCACGACCCAGCCCCAAAGGATCGACTGCAAACCGGCGCCAACCGCCCCAAGGGTCAGGTCGAGCGTGGCGAAGAGGACAGCGTAGACGGCGAGGATGACTGCAAGCGAAATCGATGTCGGCCAGGCGGGCTTGTCGTCGGTACGCAGGGTGGGCAACACGGTGGCCGCCAGAATGAATCCGCCGACCGCGAAGACCGCATCTTGCCACTCCATGCTGAGGTCCCTTCGCTGATTCGATCGGTGTGTGCCGTGCTAGCTCGGCCGCCGCCGCAGGGTGATTACACGATGCTTGACCCGCCACCCGGCGGGCGTCTTGACGACATCGTCGTAGTAGGAGGCTGTGCCGACGCGGCGCTCCGGCAACAGCGCGACGATGCGGAAACGGAGCTTGACCCCTTGGGGTGTCTCGTCCACGTAGATGTTCGTCATCATGTGCGTCCGCGGATGGTTGGCGTCCTCGTCCATGTAGCGCTTGATCTCGGGCAGCCCCTCCAGGCGCAGCGATCCCAAGTCGGTCAGGTCGAAGACCGCATCGTCGGTGAAGATCTGGTCCAGCCGATCCCAATCGCGATCGTCAATCGCGTCGCCGTAGCGGCCGGGCAGTTCGTGCAGTTCGAGTCGGTCGGCGCTGTCCATGTGCTGTTTCCTGTTCGTTGAGTCATTCGGACTTCATGCGGCGAGCATCGGCTCTACCCGGCCAGCGGCCGGCCCGGGCCGAACGCGAGTTGGCAGAATCGCTCGCCCATGCGCACGTAGCCATCACCGTTGGGGTGGAGCGCGTCGGGCAGATCAGCGACGTCGTTCGGGCCGAACAGCTCCAAGCCGTCGAGGTAGTGCAAGTTGGGGTCGCTTGGCTGCCGCAGTTCGATCACCGCCGCCATGATCTCCCGCATGCGCTGCAGCGTCAGCGATCCCGGGCGGACCGACTCGTGGCCAGGGATCGTCTCGAACACGCCGTCTGAGTTCGGCACCGTTGGGCCGGGATTCGTCTCGGCGCTGGGACAGATGATCGGCGAGGCAACGAGGATGGGCGTATCTGGCTGGCCCTCGCGAATGGTGTCGAGGAAGCCGTGCAGGGCTGGAGCGAAGGTGCGCTCCTTGAGCGAATCGGCGTTGACGACGTTGATCCCGGCTTTGAGGCTGATCACGTCGGCGGGCTGGTCGCGCATGGTGCGGGCAACGAACGGGTCGAGGTGGCAGTTGCCTCCGAGCCCCAGGTTGAGCAGCTCGACGCCAGCCAGACGCGCCGCGACCGCGGGCCAGGTCCGGCTGGGGCTGTGCGCGCCGGAGCAGTGGCTGATCGAGCTGCCGTGATGTACCCAGCGGCGGCGAGGCAGGGGCTCGCTCGCTTCAACCTCGGCCTCGTCGTCGACGCGGAGCGCGCGTAGTTCGACCATCGCGTTCGAGGGCAGCCACAGCTCGCAGCGCTTGGCGCCCTCGGGCAGATCGTCGAAGCGGAGCGTGGCAGCCTCGCCGGGCACGAGCTCGGCATCGTTTCGGCGGGTCAGATCGGCAATCACCAGGCGGTTTCCGCCCGCGGCCGTGCCGGAGCGGGTGTCCGCGTCGTCGAGGATCAGGTCGAAGACGATGTCGGTCTTTTTGCGGCCGGGGAACTCGAGCTGGGTTGTGATCACGTCCAACTCGAGCGACCGAGCGTCGGTGGTGAACTCCAACCGCACGCCGGACGGCTGGGTAACCATGTACTCCATGAACAGCGGCACCTGGGGCCGGGTCCAATCGGGCAGGCGGCGCGGCGTGATGCCGGTGGCGCTGCGATCGAGATCCAGCGCGCCCACGAGTCGAACCGGTCCATCCTCAAGCGGAATCGTACGCATAGCTTCCTCCGGCGCGCAGTCTAGGCGGCCAGCATGATCGAAACTTCTACAGCGGCCGCCACCGCTACTCAACGGTCCCGGCCGTGTCGCGGAATACCGCAACGCTGTTCGACGCGGCGAGGCTGGCTGCTCGGCGCGGAGGCCCAGCGTCAATCCATGGTTTAGCCTGCCTCCTCAGCGTGCGAGGGCCGTCGCGGCGGTCTCCAGAGAGGAACCTGCAGTGGACGTTGCGAACAAGGTGGCGGTCGTGACGGGGTCATCTGCCGGGGTCGGGAGGGCGACAGCGGAACACCTCGCCGCGCTGGGGGCGAGCGTGGTCGTCAACTACACCCACAGCGAATCCGACGCCGATGAAGAGGTGGCGGGAATTCGCGGGGCCGGGGGAACGGCGCACGCGAAACAGGCCGATATCGGCGACGAGGCGCAATGCCGCGCACTGATCCGGGACGCCGTCGACACCTACGGCGGTATCCAGATCCTCGTTAACAACGCCGGTGCGACTCACTTCATCGACCACGCCGATCTGGAGGCGGTCACGTCCGAGGTGTGGTCCGACATCATGTCCGTCAATGTCGAGGGTGCCTTCAACTGCACGCGCGCCGCCACGCCGCACATGCGAGAAGCGGGCGAGGGTGCAGTCGTCAACGTCTCATCCGTCGCGGGGCTGGGGGGGGGTGGCGGGTCGTCGATCCCCTATGCGGCGTCGAAGTCCGCACTGATCACCATGACAAAATCGTTGGCGCGCGTGCTCGGCCCCGAGATTCGGGTCAACTGCATCGCGCCAGGGTTCATCACGGGACGTTGGCTGCACGGTGGACTGGGCGAGGAGACCTACGAAGCAGCCAAGGCCAACTTGACGGCGCGCTCACCGCTGCGCAATGTCGCGACGCCAGAAACGTGCGCCGACGGCATCCTGGCCTTCATTCAACACCACACGTTCTCGACCGGCCAGACGATCGTGGTCGACGGTGGCGCTGCGCTCTAAGGCCTCTCCATCGTCTCCGCGGGGTAGTCGTCGACCGCGAAGGCGGCGCCATTGACCTTGACCGTCTCTTCGATCGGGACCGGGTTGCGGATCGTCTGCTCAACAAAGCAGCCGTTCGAGGCGTTACGCAGCACCGCGGCCACGCGCGCCGGATCGTCGTCCGATTGGATCTCGAGCGTCGTCTCTACTCGTTCCATGACCGATTGGCGCGTCTGGCGATAGACGGATCCCCCAACCTTCCAGGTTCCGGCCACGTGCATCTTGGCGTCGGTGATTTCCACCCCAAGCATGGATGCGTACAGCATCACCTGGGTCAGGTGTCAGAACGGGATCGAGGCCAGGAAGTAGTGCAGCGGTTGTGGGGCGGTGCCGCTGCCACCGATCGCCTCGGGCTCATCACACTCGATCGTGAAGGGCCCGAAGCGGGCGACTTTGCGCTGGCCGTCGACGAGATCGACGTCGCCCTCGAAGGTGAAGTTCGTGCCCACAGTGACGTACTTGTGGAGCCGATCGCGCAGTTCCTCGTCGTTGCTCATGGCTGTCCTCCTCTGAACGCCGTGCTGACCGTTGTCTTTGGTTCGGGACGAGCGTCCGCCTATCGATCGAGTTTCTGCTCGTAGATGCCGGGCATGATCCAGGGCTCGGCAGGCGGCGGCTGGCTGAACTCCAACCCCTCGGTCTGCGAGCTGAGGTTGGTCAGCGTGAGCTGGAACGGAATCGTGTATTCGATCGCACCGTCGACGAGACGGAAGGGGCGGTCGTGCCCGGGGTAGAGCACGTCGGCTGCGGAAACCATCTTGGCGATGCTCTCGCTGGCCTCGGTCTCGTTCCAGAACACAAGCGGGTTGCGACCGCTCAATGCGATGCGCGCGAAATGGAGCGCGTCGCCGGTTAGGCCCGAGACGCCGTCGTCGGTGTTGACCAGCAGTCCGATACTGCCGGGCGAGTGACCCGGCAGTTCGATCACGCTGACTCCCTTGGCCAGCTCGTCGCCCTCGGCCACCTCTTGGATTGTGTGGGTCTCTAGCGCGGCGCCCGTCCACTGCGGCGTGGCCCAGTCGTTGCGATGCGGCTGCTGAGCGTAGGCCCGCTCTTTGGCGTGCAGCAGCATGGGCGTGCCCGGGAAAATGTCGAAGTTTTGTGCGTGGTCCCAATGGGCATGCGTCATCAGGATCAGGTCGATATCCGCCGGCGTCAGACCGCGAGCGGCCAACGCCTCCTCAAGCATGACGCGGCGTCCGACGTGCGCCGTGTCGACCAAGATCCGCGTCCCGTCCGATTCGACTAGGGCGACCGTGCAAAAGGCCGGCGTCCCCACCGTCGTGCCCCACGCCATTCCGGGCAGCAAGATGTCAATCGTGGCCATGTCGTCCTCCTGGCGGGGAAGATACAGCGTCGCGGTGTGAACACTCGGGCGCGCTCGCGGGTGGGACTACTCAAGCGTGGTCAAGTGCTCCCGCTTGGCCAAGTCCCAATCGATTTCGTAGCCTAATCCCGGCTCCGTGGGCGCGTGGACGACGCCGCCATCCATGCCGATCTCCTCGACGAGCCCGTACATGTTCGCGCCTGTGGACGGGAAGAATTCGAAGAACTCGCAGTTGGGCACGGCCATCGTGACGTGAAGGTTGGCCACGTTGTTGAGCGAGTTACCGCCGTGGTGGATCTCGCATTTCATCTTGAAGCCCTCGGCCAGGTGACAGAGCCGAACCAACGGCGTGATGCCGCCGGTCACCCCGACGTCGCCGCGCAGAATGTCGGTCGCGTACTGCGTGATCCACTGCGCCATGCCGTAGTAGCGGCCGGGCGCGAACTCCGTCGACATGATCGGGATGTCGAGCTTTTGGTGCAGCTTGACGTAGTTGTAGATGTCTTCCTCGACCAGCGGATCCTCGTACCAATAGTAATCGAGCTCTTCGATCGCGCGGCCCACGCGCAGTGCGTCTTCGTACTGGTACGACCACATCGAGTCCAGCATCAGGATCATCTCGTCGCCCACGGCCTCGCGCACCTCCCGCGAAATAACGACGTCCGACTTGGGATCGCCGTGCGGATGGATCTTGTGCGCCGACCAGCCCATCTCCTTGAAACGGATCGCCTCCTCGGCATACTCCTCCTTCGTCTCATGGAATGCGCTGCTGGAGTAGACCGGAACGGACTCCTTGCAGGTGCCCAACAGGCGATGAATGGGCTGTCCCGCGATCTTGCCGTTGATGTCCCAGAGGCAGACGTCGATCGCGCCGATCGCGTACGTCGAGACAGCCCGATTCTGCTTCCACAGTTCCGGCCAGATGGCGCCGATGTCCTGCGGGTCCCTGCCCATCACGCGGGGCTTGAGGAACTCGATCAGGGCGCTCGCCTGGTGCTCGGGCCGGCCCAGGAAGGCGTTCCCGCTGATCCCCTCGTCGGTCTCGACCGTGACGATACCGAGCTGCTTCTTACCGCCGAAGAACATGCCGAAGCCAACCTGCCATGGGTCGGTCGGCCAATTGATCAGATCCACTTTGACGTTGGTGATCTTCACGCGTTCCCTCGCAATCGATCGTCCTCCACGCCGCGGCGGCGCATGCGGCCAGCGCCTGAATCGGGCTGCACGAAGATGCGCCGCCCGCCTAACATAGCGTCCGCCCGAAGATTGTGATCGCCGCGAAGGGACTAACCGATGAGCCACGTCCGCATCCGCCAGATCTGCCTCGTCGCGCACGACCTGGACCGGATCCAGCAGCAGATCGAATCCGTCTTCGGGGTCGAGGTTTGCCATCGGGACCCCGGCGTGGGCCGCTACGGGCTGCACAATTGGCTGATCCCGTTCGGCGACCAGTTCTTGGAGACCGTCGCGCCCAAGCCGGGCGAGCACGACACGCCGGGGGGTCGCTACCTCCAGCGTCGGGGCGGCGACGGCGGCTACATGGTGATCATGCAGGTCCCGCGTCAGACCTTCGCCGGGTACGAAAGCCGCGTCGAGGAACTTGGGATCCGGCTCGTCTCCCAGCCGGGCGAGGGCGAGGCGGGCTTCGGCATGCAGCTGCACCCCAAGGACATGCCGGGCGCGATCGCCGAACTCCGCTGGAACGCCGACGAGGAACGGCGCGACGGCGACTGGTGGCCGGCCGGGGCCAACTGGCAACGGGCCAAACACACGGAGATCGTGGAGGGCATCCGGGCGGCCGAGATCCAGACGGCCGACCCGGCCGCGCTGGCGGAGCGTTGGTCCGCCTTGCTGGGCGGGTCCGTCGCAGCCGACGAGGAAGGCAATCCCAGCTTGGCGCTGGATGGCTCGTCGATTCGCTTCCTGACTCCGCGGGATGGCCGTCCGGAGGGATTGGGCGGCCTCGACATCTCCTCCAGCGACCCGGCGACGGCGCTCGAACGTGCCGAGCAGGCTGGCTGCCGCACGGGCGAGAACCTGATCACGATCTGCGGAATGCGGCTGCGCCTCGTCTAAGCCGCCGCTCGCCTTACTGCGCGTCGCCGCGGAGGCTCAGCCATTGGTCGGTCGCTCGCCAGAGCCGTTCGAGTGTCTGCGACCCTTCGAAGCCACGCGGGGAGACCAACTCCGGTTGGAAGTCGCGCCGAACGACGACGGGGCGCACGCGGTACCCAATCAGCCGCTCACGGCTAAAGCCCACCTCCAGCAGGACGCTCTGCGTGGTCTGCGTTGACCAACTCTGGTCGAAGACGAAGTTGCCCAGCGCGTAAGCGACGAGCGCGTCCCCGCGCTCGACATCGCGCTCGATCAGGGGCTGGACCGTGTGGGGATGATTGCCAACGACCAGCGAGGCGCCGGTTTCCAGCGCCGCGTTGACGATGGCCTCCTGGCCCGATGTCGTGGTCTGGACGTACTCCTCGCCCCAGCTCAGCGACACGATCACGTGGTCCGCGACCAGCCGCGCCGCAGCCACGTCCTCGGCGACAACTTCGGCAATGGCCGGGGCGGTGCCGGGACCCATCTCCTGGGCCCAGTACCAAAGCGCGATTGAGTCATAGGAGTGGATCGCTAGCCGCACCCCGTCCCGTTCGACAAGGGTCGGCGCCCTGGCCTCAGCCAGCGTCGATCCCGTTCCCGCGTGTGCGAGACCGCGTGCTTCCAGCTCGCTCAGCGTATCGACCAACGCGTCGCACCAGGGGCAGAACGTGTTGCAGTCGTCGGCATGGTTGCCGGCCGTCGTGACCACATCGACGCCGGCCTCGCCAGTGCATCGATAACCGCTGAATCCACCTGCAGCGTGAGCTGGACCAGGCGATCGATGCACGGCGTCGGCGCACCGAGATCGGTCGCACTTACCTCCATTGATACGGCCAGCACGTCCGCCGAACGCAGGTGCGAACCGACGAGCGCAAAGATCTCACCGAAGTCACCGCCCGCCAGGGACTGGACGGCGCTCCCCACGCAGCGCACTGGGATGAAATCCCCAGTCGCAATGTAGCCGAGCGGGTTGATCTCGGATGGCTCCTGCCAGCCGATCTGCTCGGCCCAGGCGCGATTCGCGCTCACCGTCCCGGCCTCGATGCAGCGAGCCTCGGTCAGGGGCGACTCATCGGCTGGGTCGCGCAGTGGATCCCAGCCGTCGATCACGAGTGGCAAGAGACCGGGTTCGAGCTGGTCTAGGTCGACGAGGGCCAACGCGCCCGGCGTCGTTTGCGCGGCTGCGACCAGTGCTTCCGCTTCCAGGAGCTGGACCGCGTCGCCCAAGCTGACGCCGAGCGACCACTGGAGCGCCAGCGCCTGGTCGGACGCCAGCAGCACATTGAGCGGCTGCTCCCGTCCGCCCAACTCCTCCCAATCGTCGACCACGCCGCTGAGGGCGTCGCGAAGTAGGTCCAATGAGAGCTCGAACACGTCATGCCGCTGCGGCACGACGACAGCCCACTACCCGTACCCGATCCCGCTCATCGGCACGGTATGTCGCTCCAGCTTCGCCGCGCAACTACCTCCGCCACCACCGGCCCGATGTGCCGTGCACCCGCTCCACGTCCGCATGGCAGCCGCGCGCGCGGGGGGGGGGCTGCCGTACATTGCCGCAGGGAGAGACGACGCATGAACGACGAGCACGACCGATTGTTGGGCGGCCTGCGCATCCTCGATGCCGGACAGGTCTTGGCGGGCCCTGTTGTGGGTGCGCTGCTGGGCGACATGGGCGCCGAGGTGATCAAGATCGAGATGCCGCAGCTCGTGGGCGACATGCGCGCGCAGCAAAACTCCACCCGCTCGCTGGAGTACCGCAACAAGAAGTCGATCACGCTCGACCTGCGCACGCCGGGAGCGGCGGACGTCGTCAAGCGGCTCGTGGCGATCTCCGACGCCATGATCGAGAACTACTCCCCCGGCAGGATGGATAAGTGGGGGATCGGCTTCGAGGCGCTGCAAGAGGCCAACCCGCGCATCATCCTGGTCAGCATCTCCGGCTTCGGGCAGACCGGCCCATACCGTGACCGCACGTCGTACGACCGCATCGGTCTGGCGATGGGCGGCGCGATCTACGTCACCGGC
>CAUYZA010000047.1:0-12896 GCA_963577225.1 Dehalococcoidia bacterium
AGCGGTGGGACGCCCCTACTGGGGGTGCAAGGGGGTATCCCCCTTGTTGGCTCTCTCTCCTTCTTAAGGGCGGGCGGGTTGGAGAAATGAGGCCGCCGTAGGCGGCCCGACTCCGACCCGAAGCCAACCTCACAACCCGCCCTCGCCCGGAGCCTCGCGAACCCCAGCCGTCCCCACCCCCAGAAACGAGACACCCTATGACCAACAACAGCCAGCAGGAACGACGAGCCGCCGGCAAAGACGTCATCAACACCTTGCGCGGCGGCACCGTCGACACCGACACCGCCGCGGACGCCATGGAAGCCCGACTCGGCCCGCTCGGCTCCTACGTCGTCGACTTCGCGCTCGGCGACGTCTGGACCCGTCCCGGCCTGCCCCGCCGGGAGCGCAGCCTGATCGTGATCACGTTTCTCGCCACCCTCAACCAGCTCAACCAACTGCGCAGCCACGTCCAGGGCGGCATCAACCACGGACTGACTCGCATCGAAGTCGAAGAAGTCTTCGTCCAGCTCGGCGGCTACGCCGGCTTCCCTCGCGCCATCGACGCCATGACCACCGCCCACGAGGCCATCGCTGAACTTGAAGGCGTCGACGCCCTCGAGCCCAGCCCCCCAGCCGAACGTAAGGACGACGAACAACGTCGCGCCGACGCCCGTGCCGTCAACGAGATCCTCAGCCAGAACCAGCCCCCCGGCGGCGTCGGCGTCAGCATGGGCGCCTTCACCGGTACCGCGGGCCGCTTCGCCTTCGGCGAACTCTGGTCGCGCGACCAGCTCACCAAGCGCGAGCGGTCACTCGTCGTCTGTGCGACGCTCACCGCGCAGGACAAGCCCAACGAACTGCGCTTCCATCTCCAGGGCGCCCTCAACCACGGCGCCACCATCGAGGAGCTCGAAGAGCTCATGATCACCGCCATCGTCTACACCGGCTTCCCCACGGCGGTCGAAGGCTTCCGCGCCCTCCGCGAGATCGAAGTCCGGCAGGGGGCGGGCGAATGACCAGCCGCGCCACGAAACCTGTTCCTGCCGGGGCCTCTCAGCGATCTTGAACATCGACAACAGAGATCCCGCCGGCCAACCCAATCCGATCGATCCGAGACCGCCACCACCCCACGTGCATCGCGCGTGCGGGGGGACACGGGGGGGCGCAGCCCCCCGTACTAGAACAAAAGCGCCCACCCCGAGAACTCCCCAATGACTCTCTTACTCTTAGACAACTACGACTCCTTTACCTACAACCTCTACCAGTACCTCTGCGAACTGGGCGCGGAAGTTGTCGTCCACCGCAACAACAAGATCACCGTCGACGACGTAGCCGCCCTCAATCCCGAGCGCATCGTCATCTCCCCCGGCCCGCGCACGCCCAAGGAAGCTGGCATCAGCGTCGACCTAATCCGGCGCTTCGCCGGGCAAGTGCCCATCCTCGGTGTCTGCCTCGGCCACCAGTGCGTCGGCGCCGCCTTCGGCGGCAAGATCGTCAACGCCGGTGAGATCAAGCACGGCAAGGTCTCGGCCATCAAGCACGACGGCAAAGGCGTCTACCAAGGCATCGACCAGGAATTCGAAGCCACCCGCTACCACAGCCTCGCCGTCGACCCCGCCTCCGTGCCCAACGAGCTCTACGCCACCGCCTGGTCCGAGACCGGCGTCATCATGGGCCTGCGCCACAAGCGGTACCCCGTTGAAGGCGTCCAGTTCCACCCCGAGTCGATCATGACCCCCGACGGCCACGACCTGCTGCAGAACTTCCTCAACATGACCGAAGCCGTGCCGATATGAAGGTTGAGACGGCGCATGAGCAGCTTCTCTTCAGCGTCGTGCGCCTGGAGACCGACAAACAGATCGGGACTGGTTTCTTCTTCAGTCGCGAGAAAGACGGCAGGACCATCCCGTTCCTGGTGACGAACAAGCACGTCGTCGCCGACGCGGAGACGTACGAGTTCTTCTTGCACCTTGGGGGACCGGAGGGACCGCGTCTCGGCGATGTCGTGCCGGTCAAGATCACCCCGGAGGGCGAGAAGTTCGAGTTTGTCGGACATCCGGACAAGGATGTCGATATCGCTGTGCTGCCGGTAGCTGGGGTCCTAAAAGCGCGTAGCGATCTCTTTTATCGGCGAATAGGCCAGGAAATGGTCCCCTCGGAGGATGCCATCCGAGAGCTAACTTCTTTTGAGGACGTAGTCGTCCCGGGGTTCCCGGACGGCCTGTTCGACAGTACGAACTTCCTCCCGATAACACGGAGGGGCGTCACCGCCACACCGGTTTCGGCAGATTTCGAAGGGTGCCCCGCCTTCCTTATCGACGCGTCTGTCTTTCCTGGCTCAAGCGGCAGTCCCGTGTTGATCGTGAATCAGGGCGCCTATTACGCGCGGACGGGAACCGTCATTGGCCAAAGAGTGATGTTGCTTGGCGTCCTCTCGGCGAGCTACTTCCGCAGGAGCAAGGGGGTTGTTGAGTACGTCGATGCAGCTTCGGAGCCAGAATTCTCTGCTGAGGAAATGTTGGATCTAGGCATGGTTTTTAAGACGCGGTGCGTCGACGAGTCGATTGATTATGCCTTGTCGTTGCGAGATGGGCCTACCCCGTGACCGCACTAGCTGACGCCCTCACCGTCCTCGTCGACGAACGACGCGACCTCTCCGAAGCGGAAGCCGCCGCCGCGCTCGACGACATCATGTCCGGCGACGCCACCCCCGCCCAGACGGCTGCGCTGCTCACCGCGCTGCGGCTCAAGGGCGAAACCGTCGACGAGATTGTTGGCCTGGCCCGCACCATGCGCGCCAAGTCCCTCCACGTCGAGACCGGACTCGATCGACTCGCCGACACCTGTGGCACCGGCGGCAGCGGCAAGCAGACCTTCAACGTCAGCACCGCCGTCGCCTTCGTCGTCGCCGGCTGCGGCGTCCCCGTCGCCAAGCATGGCAACCGCGCCATGACCTCGAAGAGCGGCAGCGCCGACGTGCTGGAGGCGCTCGGCGCCAATATCGACCTCGGACCCGACCAGGTCGCGCAAGTGATCGGCGAAGTTGGCGTTGGCTTCATGTTCGCCCAGGCCTTCCATCCGGCCATGAAGTACGTCGCCCCGATCCGCCGCGAACTTGGCTTCCGCACCGTCTTCAACCTGCTCGGCCCGCTCACCAACCCCGCCGGCGCGCAGCACCAGGTGCTCGGCGTCGCCACCCCCGAGATCGCCGAGAAGTTGGCGCAGGCGCTGGGCCGTCTCGGCAGCAGCCACGCCCTCGTCGTCCATGGTCAGGAAGGCCTCGACGAAGTCTCGCCCGAAGGCCCCACCAGCGTCTGGGAACTCAAGGACGGTGCGGTCGAGCGCTACGAGATCCACCCCAACGACTTCCACATCCGACCCGTACCCCTCGCCGACGTCGCCGGCTCCGACGCTGCCGCCAACGCCGCCGCCATGCGCGAGGTCCTCGGCGGCAAGAGTGGCCCCCTCACCGGCTTCGTCACCCTCAACGCCGCCGCCGCTCTGTACGCTGCCGACGAGGCCCCGACGCTGACCGAGGGCGTCAGCCGCGCCGCCGAATGCATCGACGACCAGCGTGCCCTGCGCAAGCTGGAGCGCTTCGTCGAGCTCACGCAGAAGCTGGGAGAGACGAGCGCATGACCTATCGCGACTCCTCTCCGGCCGATCCGCCCTCGGGCGAACCCATGCAGGCCACGGCGGACGAGAGCGTGCTCGAACGCATCGTGCGCGAGATGCGCGACGAACTCCCTGCCATCCGCGCCGCCACCCCCGAAAACGAACTGCAGTGGGCTGCCAACGATCGCGACCCCCCGCGCGATTTTCTCGCCGCCCTGATGCAGCCCGACGTCGGCATCATCGCTGAGGTCAAACGTGGCTCGCCTTCCAAAGGCGTTTTCGCCCGTTCCGTCCAGGGACCCGGCACCGCCCGCCTCTTCCGCGACGCCGGTGCGATCGCCATCTCCATCCTCACCTCCAAATACTTCTACGCCGACAACACCGTCCTCAGCAGCGCCGCCGACGCCCTGCTCGACGACCACCGCCGCTGGGACAAGCCCATCCCCCCGCTCCTGCGCAAGGAGTTCCACTTCGACCGCTACCAGGTGCTCGAAGCCCGTGCCCTCGGCGCCGACGCCTATCTGCTCATCGTCAAGACCATGGACGACGCCACCCTGCGCGACCTCGTCGCCTACGGCCAGGACGAACTCGGCATGACCGCCTTCGTCGAAGTCACGGATGAGCACGAAGTCGAAGCCGCGCTCGAGGCGGGCGCCAACGCGATCGGGATCAACAACCGCGACCTCCATACCTTCCGCGAGGACCTCGGCACGACCGAGCGCGTTCGACGCTACGTGCCCGACGGCGTCGCCGTCGTCGCCGCCAGCGGCGTGCGCTCCTTCCGCGGCATGGAGCGCATGAAGCAGGCCAAGGTCAACGCCGTCCTGATCGGCGAAGCCCTCGCCGTCGCCGACGACATCCCCGCCAAGTTCGCCGAACTGCAGACCGGCCAAAGCCAATGACCACTGCTCCGATCAGAGTCAAGATCTGCGGCCTGCGCCAACCCGAGCACGCCCGCCTCGCGATCGACGCCGGGGCCGACCTGCTCGGCATCATCTTTGCCCCCTCCCGCCGTCAGGTCTCCGTCGATGAGGGACGAGCCATCCGCGCCGCAGTTGGCCCCCGCATCGAAGTCGTCGACTCCACCCCGGACGCCTTTGCTGCGGCCCGCACGGCCCACGGTCCCCTTCTCGTCGGCGTCTTCGCCGGCCAGTCCCCGGACGAAATCAACCGCATCGCGCTCGCCGTCGAGCTCGACATCGTCCAGCTCAGCGGCGGCGAGCACCCCTCCATCGCCGCTCGCATCCAGCGCCCCGTCATCCGCACCGTCCACATTCCCCCTTCAAGCGCCCCCGGCGCGCCCGAAGCAGACGCCGCGGCCGCGCTTGCCAACGCGACCCAAGACCCACCCACCGTCACCCTGCTCGACACCAAATCCGCCGAAGGCGGCGGCAGTGGCGAAACCTTCGACTGGTCCATCGCCGCAGCCATCGCGCCGCAGCACGACTTCCTCATGGCGGGCGGGCTCGACCCCGACAACGTCGCCCGCGCCATCGCCCAGGTCCAGCCTTGGGGCGTCGACGTCTCCTCCGGTGTCGAGGCGGAGGGCGTCAAAGACCCCGCCAAGATCCAAGCTTTCCTCTCGGCTGCGCGAGCGGCCCAGAAAGCCGCCAGCGCATGACCTCCCCCGACCACAAGCCCGGCCGTTACGGCCCTTTCGGCGGCCAGTTCGTGCCCGAGACCCTCATGCCCGCCCTCGCCCAACTCGAGGCCGAGTGGACCGCCGCCCAGGACGACCCAGCCTTCATCGACGAGCTCGACGAAACCCTGCGCAACTACGTCGGCCGCCCCACCGCCCTCAGCCACGCCGCCCACCTCAGCGACGAGCTCGGCGGCGCGCAGATCTATCTGAAGCGCGAGGACCTCGCCCACACCGGCGCGCACAAGATCAACAACGCCGTCGGCCAGGCGCTGCTCGCCATCCGCATGGGCAAGCGACGCATCATCGCCGAGACCGGCGCCGGCCAGCACGGCGTCGCCACCGCCACTGTCTGCGCCCGCTACGGCCTGGACTGCGTCGTCTACATGGGCACCGAGGACGTCCGGCGCCAGGCGCTCAACGTCTTCCGCATGCGCCTGCTGGGCGCAGAGGTGCGCCCCGTCGACTCCGGCACCCGCACCCTCAAGGACGCCACCAACGAAGCCATCCGCGACTGGGTCACCAACGTGCGCGACACCCACTACATCATTGGCTCCGTCGTTGGTCCCCACCCCTACCCCGCCCTCGTGCGTGGGCTCCAAGCCGTGATCGGCCGCGAGGCTAAGCAGCAACTGCAAGAGCGGATCGGTCGTTTGCCCGACGCCGTGCTCGCCTGCGTCGGCGGCGGCAGCAACGCCATCGGCATCTTCCACGCCTTTGTCGACGACGACGTCCGCCTGATCGGCGTCGAAGCCGCCGGCGAGGGCCTCGACGCCCGCCACGCCGCCACCCTCACTCTCGGCAAGCCCGGCGTGCTGCACGGCGCCAGCTCCTTCCTGCTACAGGACGAGCAGGGCCAGGTTCAGGAAGCGCACAGCATCAGCGCCGGGCTCGACTACCCCGGCGTCGGCCCGGAGCACTCCTGGCTCAAGCTCTCCGAGCGCGCGGAGTACCACGCCATCACCGACGACGAAGCCCTCGACGGCTTCCAGCTCATGTGCCGCAGCGAGGGCATCGTCCCCGCCCTGGAGTCCTCCCACGCCATCGCTTACCTGCAGAAGCTCGCCCCCACCATGGCCAAGGACGACGTCATCCTCATGAACCTCAGCGGTCGCGGCGACAAGGACATCGACATCGTTCGCGACGCCCTCAAAGCCCGCGGCATCGACCTCTAGGTAGTCCCGCGCCTCGGCCCGTTTGCGCCCCTTCTGCGGAAGCCTTAGCGGGCAAGTGCGCCGGAGATGCAGCAGCTCCTGCGTCTCGCGGCCCCGAATCCCCGCCACCAGCGATCCGTCGAGCCCAGCCAACCAAGCCTCCCACGAACGCCGCGCCACCCTATATGCATCGCGGGAGCAGGGGGCAACGGGGGGGGGCACGCCCCCGTCCCACAACGGCCGCCCCCCGTACTAGAACTACTAGTAACCTCGATCCATGCCCGACCCCGAACGCCCCGACCCCAATCCGGGCGATGCCCCACCCCCGCCGGACGCCTACGAGGCGTCCAGCGGCGACGTTCCCCCTCCCCCCATCACGATCGACTCCGATGCCCGCCCCATGCCCTGGCATACTCCCGCCGCCGCCCTGCCGTCCGCTCAAGACCTCCCCAACGACGACGCCCCCTGGCACAACACCACCCCCAGCACCCCCCGCAGCCGCGAACTCGGCCCGCGCGTCGTTGGCCTCGGCGTTGGCCTCGCCATCGTCGGCCTGCTCGTCATTCAGGGCGTCGCCTTCGGCATCGTCGGCTTCGACACCGACGATCGCACCGAGCTCACCACTGCCCTCATCGCCACCTTCATTGCCGACATCGCCACCCTCATCGCCATCCCCTACCTCCTCCTCGGCGGATCTCGCTCCATCTGGCGCAATGAAGTCTGGAGCCGGCTCGGTCTGCGCCGCCCGCAACTGAGTACCGTGGCCTGGGCGCTCGCCGCCGTCGGCCTCGCCTACCTCGGCCTTGGCATCTACCTCGTCCTCGTCGATGTGCTCAACCTCGACGCCCTCGAGCCCGTCTCCACCATCGACGACGACGTCATCTACGACCACGTCGAGCTCGTCGTCCTCGTCACCATCCTCGCCGTCGTGATCGCCCCCATCACCGAGGAGATCTTCTACCGCGGCTTCATGTTCGGCGGCTTCGCCAAGCGCTGGGGCGTCCCCGCGGCTGCGCTGCTCAGCGGCCTCATCTTCGCCGTCGCCCACATCGATGTCGGCAGCATCATCCCCTTCACGATCATTGGCGTTGTCTTCGCCCTCGTCTACTACCGCTCTCGCAACCTTTTCTCAGCCTGGGGTGCTCACGTACTCTTCAACGCGATCGCCATCGTCGGCACCATCGCCGACCGCGGCGTCGGCTGAAACAGAGTCCGCTAGGGCCGCGGCAGAGCACGATCGGAGCAGCGGGCGGTCGTCAACGGCAGGGATCTGGAGTCGATGAGCAATTACGCCAACCGCTATGAACGCGCCTTCGCCGAGGCCAAAAGCCGCGGCGAAACCCTCTTCATGCCCTACCTCATGGCCGGTTTTCCCAGCCAGGCCGAGACCGTTGGCCTCGCCAAAGCACTCCACGGCGGCGGCGGCGGCGCCATCGAACTGGGCATGCCGTTCAGCGACCCCCTCGCCGACGGCCCCACCATCCAGGTCGCCAACAGCGTCGCCCTTGCCGGCGGCGCCGGCATCGACCACGTCCTCGACTCCGTCCGTCAGCTCCGCGCCGACGGCGTCGAGATCCCCATCACCCTCATGGGCTACCTCAACCCGCTGCTCGCCTACGGCCGCACGCACGGCGCGGCTGACGCGGCCAACGACATGTCCAGCCTCGAACCCTTCGCCCGCGCCGCCGCTGAAGCCGGTGCCGACGGCATGATCGTCGTCGACCTGCCCCCGGAAGAGTCCGACGATGCACTCGCCGCCCTGCGCGCCAACAACCTCTGCCTGGTCTACCTGCTCGCCCCCACCAGCACCCCCGAGCGCATCGCCGACGTCGCCCAGCGTGCCTGCGGCTTCATCTATCTCGTCTCCGTCACTGGGACCACCGGCGCCCGCGATTCCCTCCCGCCCGACCTGGTCGACTTCGTCGCCCGTGTCCGCTCTGCAACCCAGTTGCCTCTCGCCGTCGGCTTCGGCGTTTCTAACCGAGAGCAGGTTGAAACGGTTGGCCGATTGTGTGAGGCTGCCGTCATTGGCAGCGCCGTCATAACAACGGTTCAGGAAGCGGCGCCCGCCGACCGGATCGCGACCCTGCGTACGTTCGCTGAGGTGGTCACCGGCCGTCGGAGAGAGGAAGCAGCGCAGTAATGACTCGCCACCACCACGGCTTGAGCATGCTCGTGCAGCGCTGCACCTATATCTCCGCGGCCGGCGTTTTTGTCGCTGGTCGCCGCTAACCACTTCCCGAACCCCGCAGGGGGGTTACGGGGCCCGGGAGCGAGCTTTCCACGAGCGACCCAAGACCGAACGCACGCCCCTGTCCTACAAGAACAGCACGGAGACAGCCCAGATGGGCAGTGACGACAACAGCGACAAGCCTTGGCGCGTCCGCGGCATCCGCGGCGCCACCACCGTCCCGCACAACACGCCCGACGAGATTCGCCTCGCCACGCATGAACTGCTCGACGAAATGGTCCGCCGCAACGCCATCGAACGCGAGGACGTCGCCTCCGCCTACTTCACCACCACGCCCGACCTGGACGCCGAATTCCCCGCCGTCGTGGCCCGCCACGACTTCGGCTGGGACGACGTCGCCCTCATGTGTGGCCACGAGATGGCCGTCCCCGGCAGCCTGCGCCAATGTCTCCGCATCCTCCTGCACGTCAACAGCCAGCGTCGCCAGGACGAGGTCGAATTCGTCTACCTGCGCGGCGCCCGCGCCCTCCGCCCCGACCTCGACAGCCCAGACCCCGGCGACCAGACATCCGAAGACGACGCTGCGAGTCCTGGTCCCAAATGAGCTCCCGCGAACCTCGCCGGGAACTCAACACCGAAAGACAGTGAAAAAATGCTTGTAGTCATGCGCCCCGACGCCACTACGGACGAAATCCAATCCGTCCTCGACCGGCTCCACGCCGCCAACCTCGAAGGCCACCTCTCCTCCGGTGAGGAGCGCACCGTGATCGGTGCCGTGGGCCGCGTCGTCGACCCGGAGATCCGTACCGCCATCGGCACCATGACCGGTGTCGACTCCGTCGTCCCGATCAGCCGCCCCTACAAACTCACCGGCCGCGAGTTCAAGCCGCGCGACACGGTGATCGAAGTCGGTGGCGTCCGCATCGGCGACGGCAACTTCGTCGTCATGGCCGGGCCCTGCTCGATCGAGAACGAAGAGCACATGGTCGAAACCGCCCGCGCCGTGCGCGACGCCGGCGGCCACATCCTGCGCGGCGGCGCCTTCAAGCCCCGTACCTCGCCCTACGCCTTCCGCGGCCTCGGCGAGGAAGGCCTGCGCCACCTCGCCACCGCTCGCGACGAAACCGGCCTGCCCGTCATCACCGAAGTCATGGCCGTCGCCGACGTCGACATCGTCGCCCGCTACGCCGACATCCTCCAGATCGGCGCCCGCAACATGCAGAACTACAACCTGCTCGACGAGGTTGGTCTCGTGCGCCGGCCCGTCATGCTCAAGCGCGGCCTCAGCGGCACGATCGAAGAATGGCTGCTCGCCGCTGAGTACATCATGGCCAAGGGCAACCACGAAGTGATCCTCTGCGAGCGTGGCATCCGCACCTTCGAGACCACCACCCGCAACACCCTCGACCTGGCCGCCATCGCCCTCGTCAAAGGCCTCAGCCACCTGCCCATCATCAGCGACCCCAGCCACGGCACCGGCCTCTGGAAGCTCGTCGAACCCATGGCCCGCGCCTCGCTCGCCGTCGGCGCCGACGGCCTCATGGTCGAAGTCCATCCCAACCCGGACCAAGCCCTCTCGGACGGCGCCCAGTCGCTCACCTTCGCCAACTTCCACGGCCTCATGGAAGCGCTGCGTCCCGTCGGCGAGACCCTCGGCCGCCCCGTCGCGCCGCCGCCCGCTGAACTCACCCCCGTCGCCGGTGACTAGCCCCTCCTCCGCGGCTTGGCGGCGACGTTTGAGTCCAAACGGTCGCGCGGTACGGGGCCAGTTTCGCGGCTGTCCCTCCCCGTCCTTCTGGTACGGTGCGCGTTGGCGGGAATTGGACTGCGCCCGAAAGGCAGTCTGATGACGAACGAACAGCTAGTGGGGACCCAGCCCGATCTCGGCCGCCCCCGAACCCGTCGACGTACGATGCTTCGCCTCGGGATTCTTCTTACCTTCTTGGGCGTAGCGGCCTCCCTCACCCTGGCGTTCATGTCCGGCGGCGCAGCGCCATCGAACCCGCTGGCGGTCACCGACCTGCCCGGCGTCGATCTCCCCCCCCCCCCCGCTGGTCCCGCGCAGGCGGCTGTAGTGGATCATCCGGCCGATGACTTGTAAGTCAGCGCCGACCCGCTCGCGGCCCTGCGCGGCCCTGTCAGCGGTGGCTCGGACCCCTCCCTGGGGATCCGGCCCGTGATGCATGACGATCTGCAGCTCCGCAGTTGGTCTTGTACCCCTGTCCTGATCGGCACGCCCTATGGGGTGATCGACTCGGGGGTCAATTTGTGCATTCAGAGGGTCGACCGCCCGGGCAACTCCCTCATCTTCATCCGGATTGTTGTCCGCTAGTAGAGAGAAATCAGCAGTCAGGCCGGGTCCGGCGCCCCTGACTGGGGCGTCGAACTCGCTGCGGAGCTTACCCGCCGCGCGGCGCCATCCTGTCCCGGCGCCCGGCCGCGCTGCCCCAAAAACGGCAGCGGACCCGCGCCAGAGCCCTCTACCCGACGATCTTCTGCCACTCCTCGATCGCCCGCAGGTGCGCATCCAGCCCCTCCAAGCCCGCGTTCATCGTCGTCGCCGACATGTGGGTCGCCCCGGCCTCACGCCAAGTCGCGGCCGTCGCCCCCCAACTGTCGGCATCGCCCTCACGCAGGCGCGCCTGCACCTGGATCGTGAAGCCCGTCCGCGGGTGACCGGCCGCCTCCCGTCGATCGAGGATGTCCGACACCGCCGCCGCCGCCTCATCGGTCCCCACTTGCGGCATCCAGCCGTCGCCGATCCGCGCCGCCCGGTCGATCAGCGCGGGCGCTCCCCCACCGAACTCGATCGGAATCTGTCGCCCCGGGCGCGGGTTGATCCCCGCCTGCCGCACCGTGTGCCACTTCCCCTCGAAGTCCACGCTGTCATTCGCCCACAACGCCCGCATCAGCGCCACCTGCTCCTCTTGCCGCTTGCCACGGTTGTGAAAGTCCTCGCTCAGCGCCTCGTACTCCACGTGATTCCAGCCCGTTCCGATCCCCAGCCGCAGCCGTCCGCCGGACAGCAGGTCCACTTGCGCGGCCTGCTTCGCAACGAGCACCGTCTGCCGCTGCGGCAGGATGATCACCCCCGTCACCAACTCGATCGTGCTCGTATACGCGGCTAGATAGCCCAACGTCACGAACGGCTCGTGGAACATCGACTCCGTCGTGTACGGCACCTGCTGATCGCCGAAGCGAGCCGGACTTGCTCCCAACACGTGGTCGTAGATCAGCAAGTGCGTCAGCCCCATCGCCTCCACGGCCTGGGCGAAATCGCGCACGGCGACGGGGTCATCCCCGATCTCGGTCTGCGGGAATACGGCACCAAGTTCCATCGCGGATCCTCATTTCTTTGGCATCCGCGGCAGCCTAACGCGTCGCATCGAGCTGCACCTCCTCAGAGTGATCGCGCGCACAACGGTCCACGCGGATCACCTCCGCCCCCAGCGCGCGAACAGCTTGCCCGCATACGCCGCGGCGCCCGCGTCGCCAACCTCCGGCACGAGTAGATCCATCGGCCCTCCAAGCCTCGGGCGGTCGGAGTCTACCCGCTGCCGATCCGGAGCGAGGCTCCCCGTGGCCACCCTCTCGCTCTCGCGAGGGCGAGCTCAGCGCGCTGGATAAGGGACTGTCAGAAGCGTGTTCTCGGCGCCGCGAATTGGATCCGCCAGATCCACACGCACGGCACCATCGTTCTCCACGATCACGGGCAACGCGAGCATGCCCACAGGCGATGGGCCGAACACCCGCACGCCGGCTATCGTGAACGTGGAGCCCCGGCACGGGTCCTGGAACCACCCACTGCTGCCCTCGAACTCGAAGTCCGCTTGCCAAGGGATGGCGCAGGCGCTCGACTCAGCGCTGCTCTGCCGCCCGGCCTCGTCGGAGTCGAGAGCGACGTCCGGTTGCACGTCGGACAGCGCTAGCAGACCGGCGGATCCCGGGCTGCCATGTCCGGCGTTGGTTGCATCGCCGGCTCGCAGGTGGACCAAAAAGAAATTCCCGTCCGAGATGTAGACGGGATCGGCGCCCGCGGCCGGCACCAGCGCGGCGGGGACGGTTCGCGTCGTCTCCGCCATCGACGATCCATCGCTCGTCGCCAGAAGGACGGCGGCAATGAGCAATCCGCTCAACAGCGCCGCCGCTACCAAGACGAGCCAGACGCGTCGCGTCTGGCTCGTCTTGGTAGCTGACAAGTTACCCTCGGCCCTGGTCATATGACAAGAGTATCAGAGCCAGTCAGTCTGACCGTCGCCGAGAGACCGTTGCACCGCCGCGTGCTCACCCGAGCCAGCGTACTAGTTGCATCCGA